>JAJBTR010000050.1 GCA_020860745.1 Lachnospiraceae bacterium
GGTGTGGCTCAGCTTGGCTAGAGCGCCTGGTTTGGGACCAGGAGGTCGCAGGTTCAAATCCTGTCACTCCGATTTATAGGGCTATCGCCAAATGGTAAGGCAACGGACTCTGACTCCGTCATTTCCAGGTTCGAATCCTGGTAGCCCTGCTTTAAAAACCCTCGACAGAGTATTTTGTCGAGGGTTCTTTTTTGTCTGAAGAAATTTTCAGTATTTCCTCAACCCGATCGACCCGTCATCCTCCGTGTTTTCAATCGAACGGATCGTCACATAATACCCGCCCCGGTCATTAATCTTCACATACACCCGGTCGCCGGCCTTATGCCCGAGAATGGCCTTGCCCAGAGGCGATTTGTTGGAAATCCAACCTTTCATGGAATTGGCGCGGACTGTTGTAACAATCGTATACTCTTCCTCCTCGTCATCCTCCTCAAAATAAAGAACGACCTTATTGTTCATGCCAACCTCGTCGCTTTTGGACTCCTCGGAGATAACCACTGCTGTCCGGACCATTTTTTCCAGATAGCGGATGCGCTTCTCATTCTCATTCTTGTACTGTTTTGCCGCCTTGTATTCAAAATTCTCGCTCAGATCTCCCTGGGCGCGGGCTTCTTTCACCGCCTCCAGCGCTTCCTTGCGGATTACCAGCTTCCGGTGCTCGATTTCCTCCTCCATGCGCTCGATATCTTTCTGTGTCACTTTGTCATACATGGTAAAACTTCCTCTCTGCTAAATTAATGCAACTGTGTTCGGCTGATTTAATATGCGACATTATTATAGTCGACGCCGGAAAAATTATCAATGGGCTTCTCTCCGTTTCGAAAAAAGGAAAAATATACGGACCAGATCACCTGATAAGTGCATCTGGTCCGCACGATAATTTGATTACATTTATTTCCTACACCGGATACGCCCCATTCTCGGTATCCGCGACCTCCGGATCCACTCCGCTCTGCTGCGCTGCGCGGAACTTAAAGAAGTCGATCGCCTGTTTCGGGAACAGCGCATAGGAGAGCACATCCTCGTCCTGCTGCTTCCATTCTTTCATCTCGCTCTCGAGCTTTTCCAACTGCGGCTCGATGAGGTCAGCCGGGCGGCAGGTGATAGCGTTCTTCGCGTCATCGCCCAGCACTTTTTCTACCACTTCCGGATTGAACGGTTTTACGGTCTGACCATACTGACCGAGAAGGATTCCTTTGGTCTCCCTGGTCGCCACTTTATAGCGCTCACCCATCAGGACGTTCAGCACGGCCTGTGTACCGACGATCTGGCTGGACGGAGTAACCAGCGGCGGCTCACCAAGATCCTTGCGGACGCGGGGAATCTCCTGAAGCACTTCGTCAAATTTATCCTCAGCATTCTGCTCTTTCAGCTGGGAAACCATGTTGGAAAGCATACCGCCGGGCACCTGGTAACGCAGTGTGTTGATATTCACGCCCAGCACCTTCGTGCTTAAGAGTCCGCTCGCCAGCGCTTCCTCACGGATCGGCGCAAAGTATTCGGCAATCTCAGCCAGAAGATTCTGATCCAGGCCGGTGTCATACTCTGTGCCGCGGAAGGTCTCCACCATAACCTCTGTCGCAGGCTGGGAGGTACCGAGAGCCAGCGGGGAAATCGCCGTATCAATAATATCGCATCCCGCCTCCACGGCCTTTAAGCAGCTCATGGAAGCCACGCCGCTGGTATAGTGGGTGTGCAGCTCAATAGGAAGGCTGACGTTCTCCTTCAGCGCTCCGACCAGGCGCTCCGCCTCGTAGGGAACCAGAAGTCCTGCCATATCCTTGATGCAGATAGAATCCGCACCCATATCCTCGATACGCTTCGCGATATCTACCCAGTACTCCAGTGTATAAGCCTCACCCAGCGTATAGGACAGTGCAATCTGGGAATGGCCCTTTTCCTTTTTACATGCATCGACGCAGGTTTTTAAGTTGCGCAGATCATTCAGACAGTCAAAAATACGAACGATATCGATGCCGTTGGCAATCGACTTCTGCACAAAATACTCCACCACATCATCCGCATAGTGGTTATAACCCAGAATGTTCTGACCGCGGAACAGCATCTGCAGCTTTGTATTTTTAAAACCGTCACGAAACTTTCTGAGGCGCTCCCACGGGTCTTCCTTCAGGAAACGCATGGACGCGTCAAACGTAGCACCGCCCCAGCACTCAACCGCGTGATATCCGACTTTATCCATCTTTTCAACAATCGGGAGCATCTGCTCCGTCGTCAGACGGGTCGCCATCAGGGACTGATGGGCATCACGAAGGACAGTCTCTGTTATTTTAAGAGGTTTTTTTCCCATAATCATATCTTTCCTTTCTGCAAATCCTATTATTTACTAATATTTAGGTAAGTGAAAAATTATATGGCTTGTTTCCATAAGCAGACCTTAGGCAGATTTTCGTCAGCTTTCTGAGCATAGTGTTTGCCGTCAAAGCACTGTCTAAGCATGCCTGCATGCGAGTTTGCGCAGACAGCAAACTATAGACGGCGAGGAACGGTAGAAAATCTCTGCCGTATCTGCGATGGAAACCCGTTATGATTTTTCGCTCTATAAAGTAACAGCAGAATCTTACACCCCGAACACTGCCATAAACACACCGGCCGCAACCGCAGTTCCGATAACACCGGCCACGTTCGGTCCCATGGCGTGCATCAGCAGGAAGTTGGTCGGATCCTCCTCCGCGCCCACCTTCTGGGATACGCGGGCCGCCATAGGCACGGCGGACACGCCGGCGGAGCCGATCAGCGGATTGATCTTGCCGTGGGTAATCTTGCAGAGCAGCTTTCCGAACAGCACGCCTGCAGCGGTACCGAAGGCAAACGCGATCACGCCGAGCACAACGATCTTGATGGTGGTTACTTTCAGGAAGTTCTGCGCGCTGGTGGACGCTCCCACAGATGTGCCAAGGAGGATAACCACGATATACATCAGTGCGTTTTGCGCCGTCTCAGACAGCTGTTTCGTCACACCACACTCCCGGAACAGGTTGCCGAGCATCAGCATACCTACCAGCGGAGCCGTGGTCGGAAGAATCAGGCAGACCACGATGGTTACGATGATAGGGAATAAAATTGCCTCCAGCCTGGAGACTTCCCTCAGCTGACCCATTTTGATGGCACGCTCTTCTTTCGTCGTAAACAGTTTCATAATCGGCGGCTGAATAATGGGAACCAGTGACATATACGTATATGCCGCCACCGCAATGGGACCCATCAGATCCGTCTGGCCCAGCTTTCCGGCCAGGAATATTGATGTCGGTCCGTCCGCTCCGCCGATGATAGAAATCGCCGCCGCCGCGGATCCGTCAAATCCCATCAGGATTGCGAGGAAGTAAGCGCTGAAGATACCGATCTGCGCCGCCGCACCCAGCAGGAAACTGATCGGATTCGCAATCAAAGGGCGGAAGTCCGTCATCGCACCGACGCCCATAAAAATCAGGGACGGCAGAATGGACCACTCATCTAACAGATAAAAGTAATGCAACAGACCGCCGACACCGTTCTCCGCGTCCTCCGCCGCCAGCATGATATCCGGATAGATATTCACCAGCAGCATACCGAATGCGATCGGTACAAGGAGCAGCGGCTCATAACCTTTTTTAATCGCCAGATATAAGAATACACAGGCAACAATGATCATAACGTAATTTCCCCAATAAAGATTGGAAAAAGCGGTCTGACCCAGAAAGTTGCCTATTGTCTCTGCAATATTAGACATAGTTACCTCCTAGTTCATTGTAGCTAAAACTTCGCCTGCCGCAACAGCCTGCCCCTTCGTAACATCTATACTTGCCAGCGTGCCGTCCTGAGGTGCGACAACCGGCGTCTCCATTTTCATAATCTCCAGGACAACGACGGGATCACCCTTAGACAGGGCATCGCCGGGAGCCGCCACAATATCGACGACCTTGCCTGCCGCTCCTGCCGGAATCGTAACGCTGCCTGCAGAGCCGGACGCCGCCGGTGCTGCCGGAGCAGGTGCCGCCGGGGTCGGCGCTTTCTTCGGAATCGGTGCGGACACTGCAGGAGCAACCGCGCCGTTTGTATTCTCTTCCACTGTTACATCATAAACGCTGCCGTTTACAGTAATTGTATAACTCTTCATATCAGAAAATCCTCCTTTTCTTATCGCGTAATCTCATCATGGCTTTCTTCGCTGTCTGCCAGATAGAAGACATGTCTGTCAATTCAGCAAGCCATATTGTGATACTATCACAATCCAATTCGTCACTCGTCAAATACCTGTCAGCATAAAGTTCCCATCCGTACCCATCTGGTATGGAAAACTTCATCAGGATCATTCATGCAATTATTTTCTCAAAATCCGCCTACACTCTTTTCTTAATTGTCCTTACAACAAAACCATCCAGCGGCATCTGCTCGCTGGCCGCAATCGCTGCCGCGATCACCGCGATCAGTTCAGTATCGTCCGTCTGTACCGAAACTGCCGCTGCCGCGGGAACCGATGTCGGTTTCGATACAGGTTTTTTCACCTCAGTCTGTTCTGCCTGCGGTTCTTTCTTTTTTGAAAAACGCTCCAGAATCGACGGGATGAAGCGGAAACAATAGATGATCACGGCGATCAGAACCAGCATGATAAACACAGTGCCGATGCCGAGAATCGTATTGTATACCGCTGTCGTCATCTTCTCAGCCATAGTCTCCTCCTCCGCGTAAACGGGAAGCGGAGCCAGAAAAGCCGCGATGCCGGAAAGCAGACCAAACAATAAACTCTTTGCTCTCTTCATTTCATCTCTCCTCTGACTTTACAGCATGGAAAATGCCATGATCAAATGCTTTCTTGTATCCTTCGGGTCAATGACATTGTCAATGACGCCGTGAGCCGCCGCAGACCACACGGAATTCTGATTAGCCTCATAAGCCGCCGCCTGCTTCTCTTTCGCCTCATCTCTGGCAAAAAGGATATTGGCTGCTTTTTCCGCCTGCATCATGCCGACTTTCGCGCCATCCCAGGCAAAAGTCATAGCGGATCCGGACCAGATCGGCTTCGTATTCATCGCCACGAATGCGCTGCCATAAGTGTCGCCAATGATCAGATTCACCTTCGCCTCACCCAGATCAGCCATGGCGCTCATCATCCGGGCCAGCGCTTTCGGAAGGCTCTTCTCTGTCTCGGCCACCGCGGCAAACCCGTCCGCCGCGGAAACCGTCAGTACCGGTATCTCCGCTCTGTCACAGAACTCAACAAACTCCGCCGCTTTCTCACAGCCGCCGGCAGTCAATCCCTTCGGGAGCTCTTTTACCATCTCGCCGTTCTCATCATATAATGCCTGCGCATTGCCAACCGCGCCGACCAGAATGCCGTTCAGCTTCAGGAATCCGGTCACCATCTCCGGGCAGTAAGCCGGGCGTATCTCCATAAAATCAAAGTTATCTGCACATTCGCGAAGCAGTGCTCTGGCATCCGCATTGTTCGCGGTACTGCCGGAAGCCACATAACGGTTCAACTCGGCCTGATCACAGGAACCGTACTCCTCATCCTCCACCATCCGCACCAACGCGCGGATTTTTGCGATCACATCGTCCTCGGTCGCCAGCACTTCCGCCTGTCCGGACACTTCGCTCTGACAAGCCGCCGCGTCATAGGAAAGCGCGATCTGCTTATCGTCCGTCACCGCATGCGGTGCGTTCACAAACATGTCAGCATCCTTTACCATATAAGTAAAATCACTGAGCGCCGGTACCATCGTCATTCCGCCGGCACAGACTCCAAACACGCCGCTGACCATCAGCAGCTCTCCGGCACAGGCCATCTGCTGTGCAAGAACTGTAGAAAAGCTTTCCAATGCGTCCACCGACTCCTGCAGACGGAAACCGCCGCAGTCGATCAGCCCGATCACCGGCGCTCCGCTCCGCATCGCCTTATCATATAAATCAGCGATTTTCTTTGCGTGGATCTCG
>JAJBTR010000141.1 GCA_020860745.1 Lachnospiraceae bacterium
GAACATGTCCGCCCTTACCGCAATCCGCTGGACAGGATGAAAAAGCAGGAAAAACAGGTTCGGCTCAACCCGGTGCAGAAGCGGACCGCAGATGACATTCTGGCGCGCCGGGCGGCGGGAGACCGCAGACCCAGCCTGATTCACGGTGTGACCGGAAGCGGAAAGACGGAGGTCTATATTGAACTGATCGAGGCTGCAGTGCGGGAGGGCAGACAGGCGATTGTCCTGATTCCGGAGATTGCGCTGACCTTTCAGACGGTTTTGCGGTTTTACAACCATTTTGGAGACCGGGTATCTATTCTGAATTCCAGAATGTCTGCCGGAGAGCGGTTTGACCAGTATGAGAGGGCGAAAAACGGGGAACTGGATGTGATGATCGGTCCCCGGTCTGCGCTGTTTACCCCGTTTTCGAATCTGAGTTTTATTATTATCGATGAGGAACACGAATCTTCCTATAAGAGCGAGACCGTGCCCTGTTATCATGCCAGGGAGACCGCCATCGCCAGGGCGGATCTCTGCGGGGCTGCGGTGGTACTTGGATCCGCGACGCCCTCGGTGGAGAGTTATTATCGGGCAAAAAGCGGAGCGTATTGTCTCTATGAGATGACAGAGCGTGTAGCCGACAGCCGGCTTCCGTCGGTGTATATCGCGGATATGCGAAAAGAGTTAAAGGAGGGAAACCGTTCGATTTTAAGCAGGAAGCTGCGCGGGATGATAGAAGAACGCCTGGAGAAAAAAGAGCAGATCATGCTGTTTATCAATCGGAGAGGGATGGCGGGGTTTGTCTCCTGCCGGAGTTGCGGCCATGTGATCAAATGCCCGCACTGCGATGTCTCCCTTAACCTGCACAATAACGGGCGCCTCGTCTGCCATTATTGCGGCTATACGCAGCCGATGGTAAAAAAGTGTCCGGAGTGCGGTTCCCCCTATATCGGCGCGTTCCGCGCAGGGACACAGAAGATCGAACATTACATCCGGGAGCAGTTCCCCTCGGCGCGGGTGCTGCGGATGGATCTGGATACGACGAGACAGAAGGATGCCTGTGAAAAAGTTTTATCTGCCTTTGCCAATCGGGAGGCGGATATTCTGATCGGTACACAGATGATCGTCAAAGGGCATGATTTTCCGAATGTCACGCTGGTGGGTGCGCTTGCGGCAGACCTTTCCCTGTACATCAGTGATTATCGGGCGGCGGAGCGGACGTTTCAGCTTCTGACCCAGGCAGCGGGGCGGGCCGGACGGGGACAGCGACCCGGGGAGGTGGTCATTCAGACGTATCAGCCGGATCATTTTGCGGTGACTGCTGCTGCGGCGCAGGACTACCATCAGTTCTATGAGCAGGAAATCCGGTTCCGCAGATTGATGCGGTATCCGCCGGTCTGGCATATGCTGGTGGTACATATTGATTCCGCACAGGAAACTCTGGTCAAAGAGGCTGCTGATGTGTTACAATACAGGATAAGCGTAAAAATCAGGGTCATGCAGGCGGCGAAGCCGGAGCGTGAACCGACACAGATCATCGGACCCGCAGATGCGGCGGTGGCGAAGGTCAATGACATTTACCGGAAGCTGATTTATGTAAAATCTGCAGACTATGAGAGGCTGGTTTCCGTTAAAGATGATCTTGACCTTTTGGTGAGGGAAAAATCTTCGTGGAATCATGTATCCGTCCGGTTTGATTTTGATCCGATGAATAAATTGTAATTGTTCAGAAATGTACCCATAGGGCAGTCCCGCAGCATTTTCGAAACTGGTTCTGAATAGTTACAATAAATTTCAATAAAAATAAAGGAGAGAGAACCATGGCGTTAAGGACAATTCGCATGCTGGGAGATGAAATCCTGACGAAAAAGTGCAGAGAGGTTAAGGATATGACACCGCGTATGCGGCAGCTGATAGATGATATGCTGGAGACGATGTATGAGGCCAACGGCGTCGGACTGGCAGCGCCCCAGGCAGGCGTGCTCCGGCGAATTGTGGTGATTGACATCGGGGAGGGGCCGCTGATCATGGTCAATCCGGTGCTTCTGGAGACTGACGGGGAGCAGACCGGCGACGAGGGATGCTTAAGCCTCCCGGGAAAAGCCGGACAGGTAACCCGCCCGAATTACGTCAAAGCGCGCTTTTTCGATGAGGAGATGGAAGAGTACGAGATCGAGGCGGAAGAACTCCTTGCAAGGGCGATCTGCCATGAACTGGACCACCTGGACGGACACATGTATGTCGAGAAGGTCGAGGGGGAAATCCATGACGTCGTCTACGAGGAAGCGGAGGAAGATGAGAGCGATGAAGCAGAGGAAGATGCGGCAGCTGAAAGTAAGGATGACGTGGAGGAGTAAGTCTGCCGTGTCAGGTTGGAAAGGATCATCGTCTGGCTTAGTCTGACGATACAAAGGATTGTATATATGTAGTAGCATCCAATCTGCTGAGAAACTGTGGAGAATCTTTTAACTATTCCGTATGTTATGTAGGCAGTATTATGGCAGCACAAGTAATATGAGAACTTTCGCTCAGCGTTATGAGAACCCCGTGAATATTTGGCGGAGAAAAATGAGTATATCGACGTGTCTGAGACAAATATTCACGGGGGTTTCATGACGCGTCCGAACAAGGAGGTACTCAACATGAAAATAATTTTTATGGGAACCCCTGATTTTTCCGTGGAAACTCTGGAAGCCCTGCTCGAAGCCGGCCACGATGTGGTTCTCGCGGTTACCCAGCCCGACAAGCCCAAAGGCAGAGGAAAATCCGTGCAGTTTCCCCCGGTAAAGGAGGCAGCCCTGGTGCACGGCATAGAGGTATTCCAGCCCCGCCGTGTCCGGGAGCCGGAGTGCGTGGAGTATCTGAAGACATTCCGGGCAGATATCATTGTGGTGGTGGCTTTCGGACAGATACTGCCGGGAGAAATACTTAAGATGCCGCCCTGCGGCTGCGTCAATGTCCACGCTTCGCTTCTTCCGAAATACCGGGGAGCGGCGCCGATCCAGTGGGCGGTGATCAATGGGGAAAAAATTTCCGGTGTCACTACCATGCGGATGGATGAGGGACTGGATACCGGCGATATTATTTTGCAGGAAGAGGTTGCCCTGGAGGAAAAAGAGACCGGCGGCAGCTTATTTGATAAGCTGAGCGGGGTGGGAGCACGTCTCTGCGTAAAGACACTGGCGGCCATAGAGGACGGCACGGCTGTCTATACACCGCAGGATCACGCGCAGGCGACAAAAACAGGCCTGATCAGCAAAAAATTCGGGCTGATCGACTGGACCTGTCCGGCGGCGCAGATCGAATGCCTGGTTCGCGGACTGAATCCCTGGCCCAGCGCTTATACGAAGCTGAATGGCAAAACCTTTAAAATCTGGGCGGCCGACGTGGTCAGTGAGAACACGGGAAAAACGCCGGGCAGTATTATAAAGATAACAAAAGAATCCATTTATGTGCAGACCGGAGACGGGATCCTGGTTCTCGGCGAAGTGCAGCTGGAGGGGAAAAAGAGGATGCAGTGCGGCGATTTCCTCCGCGGTTATGCGGTGGATGAGAGCACGCAGTTTCTTTAAACATTCCGCTGGTCTCGCCATCTGTGAGGGTTTTTGACTCCGACATCATAGAATGGGTAAGGAGATGTTGCCACGGATATGGAAATGCTGAGCAGATAAGATGAAGGATTAGTATCGGAAAGGAAAGCAGGATATGTTTGGATATTACGGTTACAGTTATTACGGCACGTACTGGCTGATTCTGATCGGGGCGGTTATTTGTCTGGCGGCATCGGCTCGGATGAATCATACGTTCCGCCGTTATTCGCAGGTGCGAAGCATGTCGGGTATGACCGGTGCCGAGGCTGCGGAGCGGATCCTGCGCAACGCAGGAATTTATGATGTGAGTGTGACACATATCCGTGGGAATCTGACGGATCATTATAATCCGAAAGACCGGACGCTTGCTCTCTCGGACAGCGTATACAGCCAGACATCTGTGGCTGCCATCGGGGTGGCCGCCCACGAGTGCGGGCACGCAATCCAGCATCAGCAGGGCTATGCGCCGCTTCGCATCCGCGGGGCACTGGTGCCGGTGGTCAATCTGGGATCCGGACTGGCGTGGCCGGTTCTGATCGTTGGCCTGATTTTCGGCGGCGCGGGCAGCGTTCTCTGCCAGGTTGGAATCTGGCTGTTTTCTCTGGCGGTTTTGTTTCAGCTTGTGACGCTTCCGGTGGAATTTAACGCCTCCAGGCGTGCGCTGCGTGAACTGGAGAGGACGGGGATCCTTGGCGGCGGAGAGATACGCGACACGGGGCGGGTGCTCCGGGCTGCTGCGATGACCTATGTGGCGAGCGTGGCGTCCACTCTTTTACAGCTGCTCCGTCTGGTGCTGATCTTTGGCGGCGGAAATCGCAGACGATAAAGAATGCCGCGATCATAAATTGCAGGGGTGATCTGAGCGGAAAAATTCAGGAACCGTAGCAAGATGCATGAGTTATTTATCGACCTATCTTTAGATGACGTGGCGGAGATACGATTCCATATTCTCAGAGAGCCGGTGACAGAGGAGAAAGGGTTATGGCGGAGAAGATAAATTTGCGCGGCCTTGTGGCAGAGATTCTGCTCACGGTGGAGCGGGAGGGGGAATTATCCCACCTGGCTATCCGTGGCGTGCTGGACAAATACCGCTATCTGCCCCGCCGTGACCGCGCGTTTATCAAGCGTGTCAGCGAGGGCACGATGGAGCGGATGATCGAAATCGATTATATCATTGATCAGTTTTCCGGGACAAAAGTGAAAAAGATGAAGCCGGTGATCCGTGCGGTTTTGCGAAGCGCGGTCTATCAGCTGAAATATATGGATGCGGTTCCGGATTCCGCTGTCTGCAATGAGACTGTGAAACTGGCGGTAAAACGCGGTTTTTCCGGGCTCCGCGGCTTTGTCAACGGAGTGCTGCGCAGCATAGCCAGGAATAAGGCAAACATCGTTTATCCCTCTATGGAGACAGAGCCGGTGCGGGCGATATCAATACGGTATTCTATGCCGGAGTGGATTGTGAATCGGTTCTGTGATTCTTACGGGCAGGAGCGCTGCATCCGCATACTGGCGGCATACCTCGGGGATGATTTGTGTGATTTTGTTCAGACGGGGAAAGAGGAGAAAGACAGCATCAAAGCTTTATCGCAAAATCCGGCCCCTCATCGCGGCACCTGCGTCCGTGTGGATACAGACAGAAAATCTGCGGAGGAAGTGCGCTGCTCCCTGGAAGCGCAGGGGATAAAAGTGGTGCCGCATGAACGGCTTACCTACGCGTTTTATATTTCCGGTTATGACGTGCTGGATGAAATTCCGGAGTTTTCAGAGGGGATTCTGTATGTACAGGATATCTCGTCCATGATGGTTGCGGAGATCGCGCAGCCCCGGGAGAATGATTTTATTCTGGATGTCTGCGCTGCGCCCGGCGGAAAAAGCCTTCACCTGGCACAGATGATGCACGGGACAGGGATGGTGGAAGCGCGGGATCTGACAGAATATAAGGCGGATTTGATCCGGGAAAACATCAGCCGCTGTCGGGCAAAGAATATTCGGGCAGTAGTGTGGGATGCCACTGTTTTTGATCCGGAGATGGAGGAAAAAGCGGACATTGTCATCGCAGATCTTCCCTGCTCCGGGCTGGGAGTCATCGGCCGCAAGACGGACATCAAATACCGCGCCTCTGAGGAAGGAATCCGGGAGCTTTCTGAATTACAGAAAAAAATTCTGGACGTGGTCTGGCGTTATGTAAAGCCTGGCGGCACGCTCATGTATAGCACCTGCACGATGACCGCAGAGGAAAATGGGGAAAACACGGCATGGTTTGTGAGGCAGCATCCGCAGTTTTCCCTAGTGTAAGAGAGGCAGGAACTCCCGGCCGAGGGCTGCGATGGTTTCTATATAGCTAAAATAAGTCAGAG
>JAJBTR010000293.1 GCA_020860745.1 Lachnospiraceae bacterium
GTGCTGCTGAAATAAGGGCAGCGTATTTATTGAAAATGTATTTTTGTGTTGAATCATCTGTGCCTGCCTCGTTTCACATATTGTTTCATTTCTGAAAAACAGTTGCGTGAACTGTGTGATATCAGTTTGCTCAGTAGTTGCCTTTTTTGGGTGAATGCGCGCATTTACCAGGCTTCTTATTGGTTTTTTAACTTTAATAGTGACAGTATACAACATTTTTCCGTATTTGTGTTTTTTTTTCAAAACATCCCGCCATGTATAGGATTTTGTGATACAATAAATTGATGAATTCGGGCGTTTTTTGCGTTCCGTCTGATAAATATTTAAGAAAGAAGGGCTAGGTTATGGGTTTATGTACTTTTAAAGGCGGCGTGCATCCCTACGACGGCAAGGAATTGTCGAAGGATAAGCCGATCACAGAATACTTACCCAAAGGCGATCTGGTGTATCCGTTATCGCAGCATATCGGAGCACCCGCAAAGCCTGTCGTCACAGTCGGAGATACTGTGCTGGCAGGACAGATGATCGCGGAAGCCGGCGGATTTGTCTCCGCGCCGATTTATGCCACAGTTTCCGGAAAGGTGAAGAAGATTGAGCCTCGCCGGGTCGTGGTTGGCGATATGGTGAATTCCATTATCATTGAAAATGACGGTGAGTACAAGTCTGTTGCGTATGAAGAAGTGGATGACGTTTCCGCGTTATCCAGGGAGGAAGTGCTTGAGAAGATCAAGACGGCCGGCATTGTCGGTATGGGCGGCGCCGGATTTCCGACCCATGTAAAATTATCTCCGAAAGAGCCGGAAAAAATCGATTACGTCATTGCAAACTGTGCAGAGTGTGAGCCGTATCTGACGTCTGACTATCGCAGAATGCTGGAGGAGCCGGAGAAGCTGGTGGGGGGAATGCAGATTATCCTCTCGCTCTTTGACAATGCCCGCGGCATCATTGCGATTGAGGATAACAAGCCGGATTGTATTAAGCTGTTATCCGACATGGTAAAAAATGAGCCGAGGATAGAGGTCAAGGCGTTAAAGACCAAATATCCCCAGGGTTCTGAGCGTCAGCTGATCTATGCGACGACGAAGCGTGCGATCAATTCGACCATGCTTCCGGCGGATGCGGGCTGTATCGTGGACAACACGGATACGGTGGTAGCGATCTACAATGCCGTGAAGCTGGGACGTCCTCTGATGCGCAGAATCGTGACGATTACCGGGGACGCTGTGGTGAACCCGGCAAACTATTCCATTTATATCGGTACGAGCTACCAGGAGCTGGTGGAGGCGGCCGGCGGATTTAAGTCGCAGCCGCAGAAAATCATTTCCGGCGGCCCGATGATGGGATTTGCCCTCTTTGGCCTGGATATCCCCACGACGAAGACCACATCCGCCCTGCTCTGCCTGACCGAGGATGAGGTACAGAAGGCAGAGGCGCAGGCGACCAATTGCATCAACTGCGGACGCTGTGTGGAAGCCTGTCCGTCGCGGATTGTTCCTTCCAGACTTGCTGATTTTGCACAGAATCATCAGGAAGAGCAGTTTGAGAAGTGGAACGGCCTGGAGTGTGTGGAGTGCGGCAGCTGCAGCTATATCTGCCCGGCGAAGAGGAATCTCGTCCAGGCGATCCGCGTCATGAAAAAGACAGTTTTAGCAAATAAGCGCAAGAAAGCATAGGAGGTGGATTTAAAGTGAATGAGTTATATAATGTAACATCTTCACCGCATGTGAGATCCAAAATGAGTACGAACAAAGTAATGCTCTGCGTGATTATTGCTTTGCTGCCCGCTACGATCTTTGGTATCTTTAATTTCGGCCCGAGAGCGCTCGCTGTGATCGTGATCACGATCGCAAGCTGTCTGGTGTCCGAGTACCTTTTCAACGTGATTACGCACCGGAAGCAGACGGTGGGAGACTTAAGCTGTATCGTCACCGGTCTGCTCCTGGCGCTGAACCTTTCCAGCACCATTCCGCTGTGGATTCCTGTGATCGGCGGCGTTTTTGCCATCATTGTGGTAAAGATGCTTTTCGGCGGGCTGGGGCAGAACTTTATGAACCCGGCTCTGGGCGCCAGATGTTTCCTGCTGCTGTCGTTTACCGGTCCCATGACCAGCTTTGCGACGGTTCCGCTGGATACGACGACCAGTGCGACGCCGCTGTCTTATCTCAGTGACGGCGGTCTTTATTCCAACACGATGGCAATGTTCACCGGACGAATCTCCGGTACCATCGGTGAGACCTGCGTGTGGGCGATTCTTATTGGCGCGATTTTCCTGATTGCCATGGGTATTATCGATCTGCGGATTCCGGGTACATATATCATTACATTTGCGGTTTTTATCATTTTGTTTGGAGGACATCTGACATCCGGCGACCTGGTTACGTTTGCGGTGCAGGAGCTCTGCGGCGGCGGTCTGATGCTCGGCGCGTTCTTCATGGCGACGGATTACGTGACATCGCCGATCACGCCCAGAGGAAAAATCATCTACGGTATCATCTGCGGCTGCCTGCTCGGCATTTTCCGGCTCTTTGGCGCGTCCGCGGAGGGATGTTCCTATTCCATCATCTTTGCAAATATGTTAGTGCCGCTGATCGAGAGATTTACGGTGCCGAAGCCGTTTGGTAAAGGAGGGGAGAAGTAATGAAAAATACAATCGTAAAAGATGCTTTGATCCTTTTTGCAATTACACTTGTCGCCGGTTTCGGTCTGGGCGCGGTGTATGAGATTACCTTAGAGCCGATCGCGGCGGCGGAAGCGGACGCTCAGCAGAAAGCATATGAGACGGTTTTCGAGGATGCGGATTCGTTTGTCGATCTTCCGGGATTCAGTGAAGAGAATGCTGCCTCCGTGATGGTAGAGTATGGATATGCTGACGATACCATTGAGGGATGCGTGCAGGCGGTAGACGCGGACGGAAACCTCCTCGGCTATGTGATCAATGTCACAGACCCGAACAGCTACGGCGGAGACGTCACACTTTCCCTCGGCGTCCGGGTGGACGGGACAGTCAACGGCTACTCCATCACGGAGATCAACGACACGGCCGGACTCGGCATGAAGGCGAAAGAGGAAGCTTTTTATTCCCAGTTTGAAGATAAGCAGGTGGATATGTTTGTGGTGACCAAGACCGGCGCCACCAGCGATGATGAGATCGACGCCATCAGCGGCGCGACCATCTCTTCCAACGCTGTGACCTCCGCGGTGAATGCGGGCCTCAGTTATTACAGATATCTGATGAATCTGACAGGAGGTGAACTTCTCAGTGAATAAGTGTATTGAACGATTACATAACGGTATTCTCAAGGAGAATCCCACCTTTGTTCTTCTGCTCGGCATGTGTCCGACGCTGGCTGTCACCACGTCAGCCATCAACGGTATCGGCATGGGACTTTCCACCACGCTGGTGCTGGTTTTTTCCAACCTGATCATCTCGCTTTTGCGAAAGATTATACCGGATAAGGTGCGTGTGCCGGCATTTATCGTGGTTGTCGCATCATTGGTTACCATCGTGCAGTTCCTGCTGCAGGGTTATGTGCCGAGTCTGTATGATTCCCTCGGTATCTATATCCCGCTGATCGTGGTTAACTGCATTATCCTGGGCCGTGCTGAGAGCTATGCTTCCAAGAACGGACCGCTTACCTCAATCTTCGACGGTATCGGCATGGGCCTTGGCTTTACGCTGGGTCTGACCTGCATCGGTATCGTGCGTGAGATTCTGGGGTCCGGACAGATTTTCGGCGTGCAGATCCTGCCGCTGGCGGATTCCGCTGCCGGTACCGCGGGATATACGCCGATTACGATCTTTGTGCTGGCGCCCGGTGCTTTCTTTGTGCTGGCATTCCTGATCGCGATTCAGAATGCATACAAGAACGCGAGACGCAAGAAAGGCCTGAAAGTGAAAGAGGCGGCCGGATGCCTGGGCGGCGATTGCGTTTCCTGCGGCGAGGGCGTCTGCCCTGTCCCTGAGAAAAAAGAGGCGACCCTGGCGGCTGCTGAGAAGAAAGAAGAATAGGAGGTAGGTTCAGATGAAAGAAGTTCTTTTGATTGCGATCGGATCTGCAATTGTGAATAACGTAGTACTGAGCCAGTTCCTTGGCCTGTGCCCGTTCTTCGGCGTGTCAAAAAAGGTCAACACGGCGGCCGGAATGGGAGCCGCGGTTATCTTCGTTATCACGATCGCGTCCTTTGTGACAAGCGTTTTGGATAAGTTTATTTTACAGCAGTTTGACCTGGTTTATCTGCGGACGATCGTATTTATTCTGGTCATCGCCGCGCTGGTGCAGTTTGTGGAGATGTTCCTGAAAAAATCCATGCCGCCGCTGTACAATTCCCTGGGCGTGTTCCTGCCACTGATCACCACGAACTGCGCGGTGCTCGGCGTGGCGTTAAACAACGTGCAGTACGGGTACGGCATCGGCGTCAGCACCATCAACGGTTTTGCTACCGCAGTCGGCTTCACGCTTGCAATTGTCATTATGGCCGGTATCCGGGAGAGCATTGAGTACAATGATATCCCGCAGGCTTTCAAAGGCTCCGCCATCGTGCTGGTGACCGCCGGACTTATGGCGATTGCTTTCATGGGCTTTTCCGGCGTGATTTAAGGAGGTATACAGATGGATGTTCAAGCTATTATCATTGCCACCGTTGTGGTTGGCGTCGTTGGTATTGTCATCGGTATCGTCCTTGGAATTGCCGGTGAAAAGTTTAAGGTAGAAGTAGACCCGAATGAGGAGGCCATCCTCGGCGTGCTGCCCGGAAATAACTGCGGCGGTTGCGGCTATGCCGGCTGTTCCGGTCTGGCGGCTGCCATCGCCAAAGGCGAGGCGGAAGTAGGCGCCTGCCCGGTGGGCGGTTCCCCGGTCGCGGAGAAAATCGGCGCGATCATGGGTCAGGAGGTCGGCGAGGCGGTTCGTATGACTGCGTTTGTAAAGTGTGCCGGTACCTGTGAGAAAGCCGGTCAGGACTACAATTATATTGGCGAACAGTCCTGCTCCATGGTAAAGTTCATCTCCAACGGAGGTCCGAAGTCCTGCAATTACGGCTGTATGGGATTCGGTGAGTGCGTGGCTGCATGTCCGTTCGATGCGATTCATATCGTGGACGGTATCGCAGTTGTAGATAAGGATGAGTGTAAGGCCTGCGGCAAGTGCATCAAGGCGTGCCCGCAGAACCTGATCGAGCTGATCCCTTACGATGCGAAGCATGCCGTGCAGTGCAGCTCCAAAGACATGGGCAAGAATGTGATGAAAGCCTGCAAGGTGGGCTGTATCGGATGTAAGATGTGCATGAAAGTCTGCGAGGCGGATGCGATCACGGTCGAGAACAACATCGCGCACATTGACCAGGAGAAGTGCACGGGCTGCGGCAAATGCGCGGAGAAGTGCCCGAAGAAAATTATCTGCTAAGCAAGCGCTTTTGCGCATGCGAGTCAGAGGACTGTGAATAGTAATTAAGAAAAACGAGGCCTTTTTAAGACCTCGTTTTTTTAGTTGTCGGAGTTGTTTTGCTGTGCTACAATAGAGATGATTGTAAGGTGACCATGAAATTTGAATCTAAGGAGGCACCGACAGATGGGATATTATCTGAATAGTTCACAAGTGCTCTCTCTTTATGAAAGCGAGACAAAAAAACCTTATTTTGTCGATAAAACAGAAATGTTGAGACTGTTAATCCCATTGGCGGAGGAAGGCAACAATCATATTTGTATTACCAGACCGAGACGTTTTGGTAAATCTGTGATGGCGGCGATGGTGGGCGCTTTTTTCAGTAAGGGTTTTGACAGCAGCGAGATTTTTGAATCCCTGAATATTTCGCAGATGGCTGTTCAACAGGAGAATAATAAATATGAGTATAGCCAATATATGAATCAATATAATCTTATTTATATTAATTTTATAGAAGCGGCGAATGAGAGCAGTGA
>JAJBTR010000251.1 GCA_020860745.1 Lachnospiraceae bacterium
GGTTATGTATGTTATCATATCATGCCGACATTATCGCGTCTAATACATAAAAAAAATAACCTGCTATAGTTTTATTCTATAACAGGTTATTTTTCTCACTGCTTATCCGCGCACTTTTGTGCGCAATGCGTCAGGCTTTTTTATCGGATCCCGTTACATCAATGTGCACGGCAGCTGGTCTCCATGTCATCCACAGGACGAATGCTTTTTTTCGTTGAGTATACCACTTTCAGTGCACGTATTCCCCGTTTTCTGCACTCATGCCGCATCACTCTCGCTGTTTCCGATTTTTCATCGACTCACTTCTGCCCGCTTATAACCCAGCAAAGATTACCGAAGCAACTATAACAGAAACCGGAAAATCAGACATCCGGTTTTCTCAAAAATAATTTCCGTATACCCTATAGGCATAGTAGTATTTTGGTGATACTATAAACACATCATACCACCGACGTTTTTTATTGAAAAACACCGTGAGACAAAACAAATTACAGAGAGGTTTCAGATGTCAAAGAAAGAGAACAAATTCAAAGAATACGATATTTCCACACAGGCCATACACACCGGAACCGACTACGACGAAGGAACCGGCGCAGTCCGCAGACCGCTGCACATGGCGAACAGCTACAAACTGCCGGACGACCTCTCACAGGCCAACTACTCCTCCACGGATCTGTTGATGTATTCCAGAAACGGAAGCGCAAATCAGCACTGGCTGGAAGAAAAAATCGCCGCCCTGTATCAGGCGGACGACGCGATCGTGCTGGCCAGCGGCGTAGGCGCGCTGCACGCCCTGTTCTGGACACTTTTACAATCCGGAGACCGGGTGGTGTATCCGAATGGCAGTTTACCGGATGTTTCACGAACTCTTTAACAGAAAATTCGGCGTAGATACGGTTATGGTGGACATGACTGACCTGGAGGCGTTGAAACGGGCAGTCACGCCGGGAACAAAGCTGGTTCACATCGAAACACCGGACAATCCGATCGTCGGAGTCACAGATATCGCCGCCATCGCAAAGATTGCCCATGAGAACGGCGCAGTCCTGTCGGTTGACAATACGTTTGCCTCACCGCTGAACCAGAGACCTCTGGACCTTGGAGCGGACTTTGTGGTTGACGCGCTCACAAAATTCATCAACGGCCACGGCGACGCACAGGGAGGCGCGATTATCTCCAATGATCTGGAAACCATGGACCGGATTCGCTACGAGGCACAGGTCAATGTGGGCGCTGTGATCAGCCCCTTTAACGCATGGCAGATTTTCCGCGGTTCCGTTACCTTCCCGCTGCGCATGGAACGGATCAACCGGTCTGCACTGGAAATCGCCGGGTGGCTGGAACAGCGGGAAAACGTTACCTTCGTGTCCTATCCCGGACTTTCCAGTCATCCGGGGCACGAACTGGCCAAACGGCAGATGCAGAACGGATTCGGCGGTGTGATCTCCTTCGGCGTCAATGCGGACGATAAGACTGTGGAACAGTTTTGCGCCAGGCTGAAGGTGGTCACCTTTGCCGTCTCCCTCGGACACGATGAAAGTCTGATTTTCCCGCAGCCGAGCTATGATGAGCGGATTCACCTGTACCCGGAAAAATTCAGGAACGGCTTCATCCGGTTCAGCGTCGGCCTCGAATCTCCGGAAGACATTATCCGGGATCTGGATCAGGCGTTTCATGCTGTCGGGCTGTGAGAGGATCGAACGGCGGCGCGATTTCACCAAGCGCATCCTTGCGGGATATTTCAGGCTGTCGGGCTGTGAAAAAATCGAACAGCAGCCTTATACCTGATGTGTTTTTATATATTCCGCCGCCGACATGGCTGCATTGGCGCCATCCGCCACTGCAGTCGCCACCTGGCGGAGATTTTTCCTGCGCACATCCCCGGCGGCAAAGATTCCTTCCGCAGATGTCACGCAGGACTCACCCGCGATCACGTAGCCGGTCTCGTCCAATTGCACAATTCCCTTTAACAGCTCCGTAGCCGGTTCCATACCCACAGAGGCAAAGACACCGCTGACCGCCAACCGTGTCCCGTCCTCCAGAATAACGGCCTCCACCATCTTTGTCCCCTCGACCGCAGTCAGTCGGTGGGGCGTGGTAATCTCAATGTTACTCTTTGCACGGATTTGCTTTACCGTATCGGCGAACCCTCGAAACTCCTCCCGCCGATGAATCAGATATACCTTCCGGCAAAGTTCGGAGAGATACAGGGCATCATCCAGGGCGGCGTTCCCGCCGCCCACAACGGCTACATCCTGATCGCTGAAAAAAGCGCCGTCACAGAGCGCACAGTACGAAACGCCCCGCCCGGCAAATTCTACCTCTCCTTTCACGGAAAGCTTTTTATGCTCAGCGCCTCCGGCAAAGATGACGGTCTTTGATGTGATTTCTCTTTCCCCGTCAATCCGAATCGTCCAACCCATAGATGTTTTTTTCAGTTTTACGGCCTTTCCTTCCGAAAAGACCGTACCCATTTCCCTGGCATGTTCCAGGAACTTGCTGCTCAGATCATAGCCGCTGATGCCATAGAAACCCAAATAGTTATCCACCCGTTCGCTTTCGCAAATCTGTCCCGGCGTATAAGCATTCGAGTCCAACACCAGCACATCCAATCCCGCACGCCCGGCATAAATCGCCGCGCTCAGTCCCGCGGGACCGCTCCCGATAATCAATACGTCTGTCATCCGTCCTCCTGTAGATTGCATCCGCCTTTATAGTTTCATATCACATTCTGCCTGCTCATAATCAATCAGCTTCGTGATGGTCGGATGTTTCCCGCAGACCGGACAATCCGAATTATCTTTCGGCAGCGGCACTTTCCGGAAATTCATTGTCAGCGCATCATATGTCAGCAGCGTTCCGGTCAGCAACTGTCCCTGTCCGATGATATACTTGATGGCTTCCATGGCCTGCAGGCTGCCGATGACACCGCCCATGGCTCCCACCACCCCGGCCTGTTTGCAGGTCGGCACCGCATCCTTTGGCGGCGGATCGCGGAACACGCAGCGGTAACACGGTCCTTCCCCCGGCACATAAGTCATCAGCTGGCCCTGAAACCGGATGATACCGGCATGTGAAAACGGTTTTTCTGCCATCACGCAGGCATCGTTAATCAAAAACTTCGCAGGAAAATTATCTGTCCCATCGATAATAAAATCGTAATCTTTAATCAGATCCAGTATATTATCTGCGGACACAAATGTCCGGTAGGTATTGACTGCAACATCCGGGTTCATCAGGTTCATGGTCTCCTTCGCGGACTGCACTTTCGCCTTGCCCACATCCGGCGTCCCGTGGATAATCTGACGCTGCAGGTTTGACAGATCCACCTCATCCGCGTCGGCAATACCGATGATGCCGACGCCGCCTGCCGCCAGGTACATCGCGGCAGGCGCCCCCAATCCTCCGGCGCCGATGATCAGCACCTTCGCGTTCAGGAGCTTCTTCTGTCCCTTCACGCCGACTTCCTTCAATATAATATGTCTGGAATAGCGCTCCAGCTGCTCATTAGTGAAAGCCATTACCTTCCACCTCCCATAAAATAGAGAAACTCCACTTCATCCCCCTCCGCCAGCTGACGGGTGGCAAAGTCCGCCCTCTGCACAAACTCCTCGTTCACGGAAACCGTCACATACTGAGGCGTTTCCACCTTCTCCGCCTCGATCAGTTTTTCCACCGTGATACCTTCTTCATAGGATTTCTTTTCTCCGGCCACAATAATGTTCATAATACTCTCATTCCCTCCTGTCTGTTTTTCAAACAAAGTGCCGCAAAATTTCTTTTCCGCGGCGCATCCATCCTCACGGAGTGTTTTTGTTTTATAGGAAATCCGACGCTTTAGCGCTTTACAAAAACAAGGTATTTCCCATGAAATCAGAAACGACTACAAATTCTTCTCAACCTCACGAACAAGGTCTTCTTTTTTCTGCACGCCGAAAAACCGTGCAACCTCTTTTCCGTTTTTCAAAAATAAAATGGTCGGCGCTGACACCACCTCCCACAGCGAAGCCAGTCCGCGATCGTAAATCGCATTCACCTTTCCCACAATCACCTGACCCGCATAGGTCTCCTCCAGCTCGGCGAGCAGCGGTGAGACAGCCTTGCAGGGCAGGCAACTGTCAGAATAAAAATCCACGATAGCCAGCTTGTCGCTTTGCAGTATTTCCGTCTCAAAATCTGCCTCCGTCACTCTCTTTGCCATAATCTAATCACCCACCTTTCTCACAATCAGATCATACGTGCTGTCATCATTTTTTAACAGTTTCAAAATCTGATGTCCCTCTTCTTTAATGCTTCGCGGAACATTCTGCACCGGTTCTCCGTCATTCATGTGAATCGAGAGAATCTGTCCCTCATCCAGTTCTTCCAGCGCCACTTTTGCTTTTACAAAGGTAACCGGGCATACCACGTCGGTAATATCGACGGTTTCATCAATTTCATATGCCGCACTCATACTCATTCCATCCCTTCTATCATTCTATGGTTTATTTCCTCAAATCTCTATCCTTCCTGTCTGTTTATCTGAACAAACGCAATATTGAGGAAGTACAGTTCAACCCGTTGTGTGTTTTCGATAACACACCTTTACCATATCGGGTTTTATCACTCGTTTTTATAAGCCGCCCACATCTTCCTGCGAAACTCTTCTTCCCCCACCCGCTGCAGGGTGAACCGGAAGCGCTCACCGGCCTTGGCATTCTCCTCAAAAAAAGTAATCGCCGCGTCCGCCACACGGAAAAACGTTTCCTCATCTTTGATCAGCGGCAAAAATTGCTCTCCGGTATATATCTTATTTCCAAACAGGCCGCCGAAAGAAACCAGATAGCCGCTCTCGCCTTTCCATGCATCGGTGGGACATGATTTCACACAGCGTCCGCAGTAATTGCACTTCTCCCGGTCAATCAGGACTTCGGTATCTGTACAGGTAATCGCTCCCTCGCGGCAGGCTTTTTCACAGACGCCGCAGTTGATACAGAGATCCGGTTTCCATATTACTTCCATCCCGCCCTTGATGCCGAGATCATTTTCCTCCGCCTTCAGACAATTGTTCTGACATCCGGTGACGCCGAATTTAAACTTGTGTGGAAGCTCCCTGCCAAAATAATGGTCATTGAGCTTCTCTGCCAAAGCAGCAGTATCAATACATCCGCTGGGACAGATCGCCCCGCCCTGACAGGCCGTCACGGTCCGTACGCGCGGGCCGCAGACACCGGGGCTTACGCCGCCCTTGGCAAGACGCTCTTTCACTTTTTCGATATCATCAATATGGATAAAGGGAATCTCCACGCCCTGGCGGGAAGTCATATGTATGTACCCTTTTCCAAACTCATCCGCCACCTCAGCAATTGTCCGAATATTCTCTGCTGTTAAATGTCCGCCGGTCACCTGTAAGCGCAGAGAGAAATATCCTTTCTGCTTCTGGCGCATAAAGCCGCCTTTTTTCAGTGTTGCATAATCAATATCTGCCATCTTGCTTCCTCCCTGTTATACTCTCTTTTTAGCTGATTATCGGGTTATTTTTTATCTCAGTTTACATTCATTCGCATAATGTTTTTCCTCGTGAAACCACTTTTTAATCTTCACCTTTTCAGCTGATCAGTTACGCCTCACGAATCGCTCTCCCAAAATCTTCCATAAGGTCTTCCACATCTTCAATCCCGACGCTCACCCGGATCAGGTCGTCATAAACCCCGGCCGCCACTTTTTCTTTCTCTGTACTATGCACAGCTAGCGTGGACTCCGGATGGATCACCAGAGTCTTCGTGTCCCCGATATTCGACACCTGCAGCGGAATTTTCAAACTATCCAGTATCCGGTATGCCCGCTCCCTGCTCCCGACCCGAATGGTAAGAATCCCGCCGTAATGACCGCCAAACTGTTTCTTCGCGATCGTGTAACAGGGATTCGTCTC
>JAJBTR010000039.1 GCA_020860745.1 Lachnospiraceae bacterium
GTTTCATTCGGACAAACAGATTCTTTCAAAATGCATTTATTATGTCAGTGTGGGATTCCTGACTAAAATTTTAATCACTTTAGCAACTCGATATTCGGGGGGGAATATTTCATTTTCGCTTTTGTCTGATTATGGAATACCATGGTTCATGTTTGTACTTGCCGGATGCTGTGCATGCACTTATATCTTGCGAAATCAAAACAAGCGATATATACTATTGGCCTTTGTGGTTCTTTCTTTGTTTGCAGGTTATGATCAGAGTGTAGGCGATTATTTATATTTATCTCGTTTTATTGTATTTTACCCATTTTATTTGTTGGGAAATATTTTAAAATCTCATCAAATTGTATCGTTTAAGCGTAAGCATACTTTACTTTGGATTCCGGCTGCTTGTATTGTCGCTGTTTGGGGTTTCTTATGTTTAAAATATTTAGATAGATTATATATATTTCGAAAGCTATTTACTGGTCGCAATCCTTTTTACGAGGGGCTGCCTTTTACTGGTGCAATATCGCGAATGATTACCTATGGAATTTCCCTTTCATTATGTGTTGCTATTGTTTTGCTGGTGCCAAATAGAAAAATTTGTTTATTTTCGAGAGTTGGAAAAAATACGATGCAGGTTTATGTATGGCATTGGCCAGTATTTGCTTTGCTAGATCATTACTTGCATGTTTCAGGGTTGGTTTTTGCAGGAAGGGTTGGAAAGTTATTGTTCCTTTTTGCGGGTGTTTTGATTACAATATTGTTGGCAGTTATTCCTGTTTTTGCGTTCCCGATGAAACAGATTAAAAAAGCAATATACTGTAAATACCGGTCGATCACGACACACTGCACGGACAAATAAGGCCACCATATCGGTTGGCAAGGTCATGCGACAAGATACTCGCTATAATGATAATTAGCACACTTTTGTGTGACTATCATTATACAGGAACCTGAAAAGGCAGAAAGTGAGGACAAGTATGGATAAAGTGGCAGTTTTAATACCGTGCTACAACGAAGCGAAAACCATTGAAAAAGTAGTATCAGATTACAAGAAAATACTGCCAGGGGGGTTATTTATGTCTATGATAATAACTCAACGGATGGAACTGGTGAGATTGCGTCAAAGGCGGGGGCGGTAGTCCGCCGTGAATATCAGCAGGGAAAGGGCAATGTTATCCGCAAGATGTTCCGTGAGATTGATGCGGAGTGCTATCTGATGGTGGATGGCGACGACACGTATCCGGCAGAGTATGCGCCGGAGATGGTCCGCTGTGTGCTGAATCGAAAGGTAGATATGGTGGTGGGAGATCGACTTTCCTCCACCTATTTTACGGAAAATAAGAGGCCGTTTCACAATTTCGGGAACAGCCTGGTCCGCAGGGCGATCAACCGTCTGTTCCGGAGTGATATCAAGGATATCATGACCGGGTATCGGGCGTTCAGCTACCAGTTTGTAAAAAGCTATCCGGTTCTCTCGAAAGGGTTTGAGATTGAGACGGAGATGAGCATTCACGCCATTGATAAGAATATGCTCCTGGAAAATGTGGTCATTGAGTACCGGGACCGCCCGGAAGGAAGCGAGTCAAAGTTAAATACGTATTCCGATGGGATAAAGGTCCTGCGCACAATCCTCAGATTGTTTCGGAACTACCGTCCCATGGCCTTTTTTGGGGTAATCTCGGGGATATTGCTGGCGGTTGCCGCGGTGTTTTTCATCCCGATACTGGCGGAGTATATTAAAACGGGGCTGGTGCCGGATTTCCCGACGCTGATTGTCTGCGGGTTTGTGGCGATCGCGGCGATCCAGTCTTTCTTTTCGGGTCTGCTGTTGCATACGATCCGGCAGAAGAACCAGTCTGATTTTGAGATGAGGCTGATCGAGATCGAGGATCGAAAGAAAGCGTTGCTGCGGGAAGAGGAGAGTGTTTCGTATGACAGGATCGGATAAGATTGCGGCGATGCCCCGCAGATACAGGGACGGCGTCATCTGCCTGTTCCTCGGCATATTTCTCGCGTCTGTGTTTCTGGCATGCTACAGCATTCCCGAAGTGGCGGACGAGGATCTGGCGAACGGAACGATCGTGACAGTGCTTGCGGAGACGTCGCAGTGGCTGGATGGTTACGGGATCGTATGGACTTTCCTGGCGCTGGCGGTCGCCGTGGTGCTGTACTGGACATGGCTGCATTGGAAAAACCGGGAGGAAAAGCTGCAGTGGAGGCTGATCATCCTCTCGCTGGTGTTCGGTGCGGCAAACGTGGCGGGGCTGTGCATGTACAATATGGATGCGCTGCCGGTGTCGGTGGGAAAAGCGTGGATGGTTATGGCTGTTCTGTTCACAGTTGGCTGGGCGATTGCGTTTTATGTCGCGGCGTACTGGTTTCTCTGGCTTCTGGAACATAAGCTCTGTGTTTTGAGTTCGGACAGGGAGAAGGAGCAGTGGGACGGAAGCGTATCAGAAAGTGAGGCGAGGAGTGCAAAAAATGGCGCGGGGGCGCGGGGAGGCTGGAAACGTCTGGCTGCCGTGTTGGACTGCCATATCGGACTTGCCGCCTTTTTTGTGATTCTCCTGTGCTGGCTCCCGTGGATTATCCTGTATTACCCGGCGAGCATGGACAATGATGTTTACTGGATGCTGGCCTCATTTTTGGGCGATATTCCGAAAACGAATCATCATCCATGGTTTGCCTCCTGTGTCCTGGGCGTTTTCTATAAGCTCGGAGTCAGGCTGGGGAGTGAAAATCTCGGGATATTTCTCTTTGTCCTGGTCCGCGATATCCTGATCGCGGCAATCTATGCCGGGTGTGTGCGCCTGCTGAAAAAAAGCGGTGTGAGGAGAGCGGTTTGCGTGATCGCGCTGCTCTTTTACGCAGTGACGCCGGTCTGGGGCGCCTATGCGAAACACGCGTTTAAGGACACGTTTTCGGCGGCATTGTTCTGCCTCTACATTGTCAGTATGATCGTGCTGATCCGCAAAGTGAGGAGAGCGCAGGCTTCCACGTTGGATTTCCTCGGCTACGGCATCATTGCCCTGCTGACGTCTCTGTTTCGAAATAACTGTATTTACAGTGTTTTTCCGATCACCCTGCTTTTGCTGGTGTGGCTGCTGAAAAAGAGGGAGAGATGGTACCGCCTGCTGCTGGTCTTTGTCTGCCTGTGCATGTATTTTGTATACAACCAGTATATTTTCAATGTTGCGGGTGTCAGCAAAGGAGATCTGTCGGAGTCCATGTCCATTATGCTGCAGCAGACGGCGAGGACGATCAAATATCGCGGAGATGAGATCAGTGAGGAGGAGAGGGAGACCATTAATGGCTACCTGATTTATGATGAGCTGGCCGAGGTATACGATCCTATTCTCTCGGACCCGATCAAAAGCAGACTGCAGAGTGATCAGGAGGACGGGGCGACGGTCAATTATCTTACTACCTGGGCAAAGATGTTTTTTGAGTATCCGGTCACTTATCTGGAGGCGTTTGTGGGGCAGAGCTACGGTTATTACGCCTTTACCCCGAAGCATGAGTACTGGGAGGGCAACTGGAATGCCAATATGACGATTTTTGACTGGATCGGGTCAAACGGTTGGGACTACGGATACAACTTTTACTATGCCGGTGACTGGGAGTCGGCTCGCCAGGTCTTGGATAAGTGGGCGGATGTCTGGCAGGAGATACCGGTGCTGAATCTGACCAATACCATTGCCTTTTACACGTGGAGCATCGTGCTGATCGGGTATTATATCCGGAAAAAGAAGCGGTTCGGCGATCTGCTGCCGATTCTGGCGCTGCTCGTGATGGTCCTGACCTGTATGGCGTCGCCGGTCAATGACTGTTTCCGATACTACGCTCCTGTAGCGGCGTCGGCGCCGGCACTGCTTGCACTCCTGGACAAAAGGGAGAACGATGAAATCAAGACTTGAAAAAAACGGGAAAAATTTACGCAGTGCGGTGACCGGGTTTGATCCGGGCGCGGCTCTGGGTGCGATTTTGCTGACGCTGTTCATCACTTGGATTCCGCTTATCTTTGCGTGCTATTTCCTGAGCCGGAAGAATTGGGGCGGCATGATCTGTATGATGCCGGTGGCCGTCTCCTGGCTGACACAGTTTGCGGGTCCGATCGTGCTGTCTCGGTATATGGTGACATATGTATATGAGGTGCCGCTGCTTTTCGCCATGATTTTTTTGAGTAAAAAGAAAGGGCTGAGTGAGGAGGCATAGAGCGGCGAAATACAATCATGTGCCGTTTTTGCATATGATATCATGAATGCAGAGGAGATATATCGGATGAGAGAAGATATCTTTGACAAACTTATGAAGCTGCCGGGGCTGCGTGTACTCAATCCCTTTTATAAAAAGCATAAAGAAGTGTTGCTGTACCTGTTTTTCGGCGGCTGTGCCTTTGTGATCAGCATCGCCTCTTATGCCGTGGCAAATGTGACGTTCGGCATCAACGAACTGATCGCGAATATCATCTCCTGGGTGCTGGCAGTGCTGTTTGCCTTTTTTACCAACCGCGGATGGGTGTTTCAAAGTGAAACACATACAGCGATGGCATTCTGGAAGCAATTTGCTGAGTTTATCGGCGGAAGAGTCGCTACTTTGGTGGTGGAAGAAGCGATTATATTCGTCTTTATCACGTTGATGGGATTAAACAGTGTTGCGGTGAAGGTGGCAGCGCAGGTGGTGGTGATTGTACTGAACTATGTGATCAGTAAGTTCTGGGTGTTTAAAAAAGAGTAGATTGAGTGGTATGGTTTTTCATGTGACCTGGAATTTGATGGCCTTCTGATCTGATTTTGCGTATCGATGGCTTTTTGACCACATTTTGGGTTGACAAATACACCATCTTTGTTAGAATACACTCAAAGCATAAATTCTTTGAGTTCCACAGGAGATTCTTCTATCTGTTTTTTTC
The DNA here is from genome assembly GCA_020860745.1 of Lachnospiraceae bacterium. Taxonomy (GTDB): domain Bacteria; phylum Bacillota; class Clostridia; order Lachnospirales; family Lachnospiraceae; genus Eubacterium_I. Next base: position 4,901 of record JAJBTR010000039.1, read on the forward strand.
AAATGTAGTCTGTGCTTTTATTTTCTGAATAATCAATACAAGCACGGATGCGGGGAAACAGGAAGATGCCTGATAGTTTTTTTATATTCCTTTTCACGCTGTCCGTGGAAAGGAGGAACATTGAAAAAGAATACGAAAAGACCGGAGCAGGCCTCTTCCGCAACGCCCTATGATGACGTATATCGGACGATGATGAATGATTGCAGCCCGTTGCTGATCCCTGTCATCAACGAAGTGTTCGGCGAGCATTTTACCGGGAAAGAGGAGATCCGGTTTTCGCCAAACGAGCATTTTATCAACCAGCAGGATGGCGGGGGAGCAAAGCGCATCACAGATTCAGCCTTTGCAATTATCGGGGTGAAGACGAAAAAATACCTCATGGAATGTCAGAGCACACCGGACAACAGTATGCTGGTGAGAATCTTTGAATACGCCACACAGGTGGCTCTGGATGAGGGAAACATGATCGGGGATACCCTGCAGGTGGAAATTCCTAACTGTGCGGTTCTTTTTCTCCGGAGCAATAGAAACACACCGGATCTCATGCATCTGGAAATTACTGCAGCGGGCGGTACGCTCACCATTGATGTCCCGGTACTGAAAGTACTGCGGTATTCCCTGGATCGGATCTTTGAGAAAAAACTGTATTTTCTGCTCCCCTTCTACATTTTTACGCATGAAAAAGATCTCGCTGAATATGAGACAAACGAAGAAAAATTAGATGCGCTGAAAAAAGAATACGCTGTGATTATGGAGTGTCTCGATGCTCTTGCAGAAAACAAAGAGCTGAGTTACTATTATAAGAAAATAATTGTAGAAATGGCTGCAAATGTAGTAGAAAACCTTGCAGCAAAGTATGACAGGGTGAGGGATGGAGTGAAATCTGTTATGGGCGGTAAATTTTTGAATTATGAAGCGAAGACAATTTATCTTGAAGGTGTTGATAAAGTATAGCAT
>JAJBTR010000136.1 GCA_020860745.1 Lachnospiraceae bacterium
TCATACAGAACCTCCTGACTTTTTTCACCGGCATTCGTTCCGGACTTCTCTATCACTCACTGACCGATAGCATCTTAACATTTTGCGTATTCAATAATCAATACTCTCGCAGAAACTTTTTTCAATAAAATCTGCGTTTGCCGCTTAAAAATAAAGATTTCTTTTTTTCTTACATAAAAAGATTACGGAACGACCCTTTCACAAGGCTTTCCAGCAGCTGCTGCTTTTTGGCTGGGTGTGTCATCCAGTGTTATTTTTTCGATTCTGTCGGTTGCCGCAGTCGCCAAATCCGGATCAGTTGCTGCCGGTTAAGTATTCGATTGCCGCATCCTTTCCCTCACCGATCAATTTGCTGTCATCAATACTCGTTATGATATATCTTTCATCCGTCCTCCAACTATAAGCCTTACTGTGTTTTTCCAGATATTCATCCTCAGTACAGGAAACATACTCTTCTCCATCATATATGGAATAACTGGTATACCCGGTTGGTCCGGATTCATAGACATAATATTGCGGATCGTCTGTCAGTGGTCCCTCATAATAAAAAGTACCGCCAAACAGCTGTTCCATTGCGCTGGAACCATCCCAAAAATATGCTTCTTCCACTCCGGATTCCATCTGATACAACATGGCAGATATGTAACCGCCGCGCTCTGCATATTCCAAACCTGCCCAGGCATTATTCATCTCCTGAACCATCACTTCGCCATCATGTATATAGATAACGCCGCTGCCTTCCGCAAAAAAAGATGCAAAATAAAATAACTCCGGTATGTCATCGTCATTGAGGTAAATCAGGAAAAACTCTCCCTCTCCCGTATAGCTATTTATTTCAATCTCTGCGTTGTCAAGGTATTCCGCATACTGCACCCTCCATTCTTCCAGGCCTGCCATTGGGTCTTCCAGAAGGCCCAGCGTGACCTTTGTCTTTTCTGTGACAGACAACGTTTCTTCTGCCTGATCAACGAAACAAAACGTATTATACCAGGTATAGGAAACCGGAAATTCATCTTCTTTGAGTGAAGTTTCCTGAAAAATATTATTAATATAAAAATACTGAGAGGCGTTCTCTCCGCCGGCCAACTCACTCTGCTGCATGCATTTTGCCCCATCGCTGTAAGTATTGTATTGAATTGATGCGCCTACATCATTACCATAGCTCAGGTTGGAGGGGTTTTCCCCGACTATGTATGCCTCTTCCGGCGAATAAACTTTCTGCACATCACCATCCACCAGCGCCCAGATGTCCGCCCAGGTATCCGCCATAAATGTTTCAGCAGAAAACTCAGAATCATGCTGTGACTGGTCTTCCACTCCAACCAGCAACTCTTCCCATCCATCATTATCAAAGTCAACGAGTTCCAACAGAAAAGTACCGGTCATATACCGATATTCAACACTATAACCTATATCATCCTCATAGCCAGCGTATCCCCCTTCCCCGTATTCTTCCTCATACTCTTCCACGATATGAGCGTAAGCAGAATAAAGTTCTTCCTGCGTAGTGATAGCAGCAGCTTCCTCTTCCTCCACAACAGCTTCTTCCTCTGCTGCATCGGTTTCTGTTTCCTCTTCTGCCGCCTCCTCTGCATCTGCAGCGTCTGTCCCATGATCCTGCCACGGCTTTGTGACGGCCAGTGCCGCACCGCCGACCGCAACGGCCGCTATGACAATTCCGATTACAGCTTTCATGCCAATCCCTCTGGCTGCTGCGCTCCCGGCCGCTTTCACAGTGCCCTGTACGGCCGCCCCGGATGCGGAACTGCCGGAGGAGGCACCGCCCTGCGCGGGCTTATCCATATACTCCGCCGCTGTATCTGATGAATGATATCCAATAGAAGATACGACCCGTGCTTCCCGAACCGCAGCCATAAGCTCTGCCGGCATCTTTGCGGCTTCTGCTTCCATCGCTCCGTCTTCGAGGCTCTTAAGCAGCATAAGCAGGAAAGGAATAGGAGCAAGACCGTAAAGCTTTGTGCCTTTTTTCGCCAGTTCCCTGACTTTGACCTCCACATTTTTTCTTCCCTGCGCGAGCCTGGTTTTCACTGTATTAATGTTCAGATCCAGCTCTTCCGCAATCTCTTTTAAAGAACACTGGTCAGAATAGCGCATCGTCAGCACAATCCTCTGCCCTTCCGGGAGGGTATCGAGGATTTCACTCATAAGTCTGTCTGTTTCCAGCCGGTCCATATACTCGTCCGGTATCATATCAGTGCGGTATTCTGCTACCGTTTCGATCTCATCCTCTGCGCTGCCGTCATCGGTGTAATCCGGCTGCTGATATTCCTGTTTTTCCCTGTCTCTGCCGTATTTTCTGTACCAGTCTGAAACCATGTTTCTGGCAATTGTAGATAACCAGGACGGAAAAGCGGCAGGTTCTTCCAGCTGCTCCAGACGGCTGAACGCACGGACATATACATCCTGTGCCAGGTCTTCAGCGATATCTGAATCCGACATTTTCGTCTTAATCTGAAAAATGATCCGGTTATAGGTTCTCCCATACAATTCCGCGATCGCATCCTGATCGTTTACTTTTGTTCTGTCAATCAGCTCTTTTGTGATCGCCAACGCTTTCCCGCATCTGGCACAGAACTTCGCTTCATCGCGCATCATTGCCCCGCAACTGTAACATTTCTTCATTGTCTTCTCTCCATAATTCATATTTGTCGATATAAGACAGACTTCTGCCTCTTTACCCCCGCCTCCTGCCATACCAGAGAGGTACAGCAGGAAGCGTGGAAGGGCAGATTAATACAAATCAAAATCCTGAGGATCCTTTGACTCCATAAGCGTGCCTCGTATATCTCATCGGACAGGTCGCCTTTGAGAACCGATTCCATTATTTCGCTCCATGAATCGAGAGTATTATGCATGGCAAGATATCCAGCAAGATCTTTATAAAATCCATCTTCCTCAAGGATGAGGACGATCCCTCATTTACTCTTCCACAGTGCTTTCGTATGTATATTCTTCCACATTTTCCGCAACACATCTATTAAATAACGTAGTCAAATCTGCAAATCCTGCATAATAGAAATGACCTACCGTAACTACATCGCCGGATTCTATTCCCCAGAACACTTCACCTGACGGTTCTTCATAATCACTCAAGTCCACACTACAGGTTCAGTCTTTTAATATTTTAATATCGGAAAACATACAGTATCTATAATAGGTAAAAGAATCCGTCGACTCGTTTTTCACAGTCACTTTGTAAACCAGATACAGCATATTATTATTGCTCACATTCATACCGCCCTTAGCCGACAACAAATAAGATCCGATATAATCAGAGCTGAGCACTTCCTCGGTTTCGCTAAAACCAGATGCCGCATAAGCCTCAAATGCGTCCTCTGCCTGACCCTGCATGGAATCCATAGCATCCTCAGAGATCTCATCCAGAGAAGAAGCATAATGCGCAACGCCGTCCACCTCATACTTCTTGTACGATTCCGCCGGAACCGACCCGGTTGCCTCAATAATATCCTCTGTGCAGCCGTCAACCACACTCACGGTTACCACATCTCCCACATCAAGATTGGAGGACTGATCCAGTGTAAACCAGGAAGGGGAAAGATTGCCTTTCACCGTTATCTTCGCGTCGACTCCGGGCGCCGTCCCGGAAAACGTGACTGACACGTCATCAAAAATATCCGTCTCTGTCACTTCCTCCAGACCGCTGACCTCATATGTCGCGCTATCCAGAGAAACCTCAAACTTCCCGTCGATAAAATCACTGGCTTCACACCAGTCTTCATCATAGCACTCCACCGTCACTTCATCCCCGTTGCAAAGATCAGAGGCCGGGGAAACCGTGTAGCCATACCAGTCGCTGATCACCTCAGCAACAGATGTATACCCCCAGTCATCCGCGGTGTCATTGAGCTTCAGCTTTTTGCCGTATTTCGCCTCGAATGCTTCCTCGTCAAAGTCGGCGGTTGCTGTCCCGTATCCGTCGTACCCTTCAAATGTGACCTCCACATAGTCGCTCAGACTGATTTTTGCCGTTCCGCATCCTGAAAGTCCCAGCAGCGCTGCGGCACAGCCTCCCATGACCATTGTTGTTGCAATCCATTTCTTTTTCATAATTTTTCTCCTTTTCAGTTTGTATTTTTCTATTATTCAGATGCTAATATTTATAGCTTGTCCTGCGAAGAACTCATTTCCTCCTTTGTTTTTTCCTGTCTTATTTTTCTTCTGCCCTTTCACTGTATAAGACGTTGGTTCTCTTAAAAAAGTTTGCGTTTATCAAATTTTTTTTCGATTTTTTCTTTTCCTTGCAATGCAGAATGACGGTTTCAGCCGCAGTTGGTGATCTTTTTGCTTACCGACAGTGCCTTTAAAATCCTTGCCAGCAATCGGTCCGCACTTTCTGTCGGATACACATACCATTCCGCAAGGAACTGAAAAAACCAAAAGAACCACTGTTCATCAAACTTTTCCATAGTATCACTTTTATCTGTTTCTGTACACACTTTTTTCACATTCTGTTCACACATTTCCATCCTTATACAGGGAATCCTTCTGTTTATTGACCCCCATACACCGCCCCCATTTCCATAAGTCTCCGAATCCGCTCCTCTTTCCCTGCACTTCCGCCGGTAAGATATGCCAGGACGCCGTCCCGCTTTCTCCCTTCCGTGGCCGTGCATCCGATCACACTGCACAGAGGGTTTCCGTAACCCAGCCCATATGCGAACCGGTCTGCCTGATATTCATTCAGCTTTTTGGACCATCCGCAAAGGAGCATCTCCAGTCCTCTCCAGATAAACATGCCGGCGTATAACAGAAACATCACGAGATATTTTGAAAGCGTGCAGACGATATGAACGGCAAATCCCAGCCAGAATATGCCGGTCAGCCAGCCGGAAACCTTCACCAGCCAGTCAAAAACGATGACAACCACTTTCAGGATCAAAAACACGGCTGTGATAAATATATATCCTGCCGCCACAACAAACATCCGATCCGTATCCTTGCGTGCCAGGTGTCCGAATTCATGGCTTATGGCTGCCTCTATCATCTCATCCGGCATCGCCAGCAGCCCCCGCGTAATGCAGATCGTATTTCTTCCCAGCGTAAAGGCGTCTGGTAAGTCCTCATTTTTCATATACAGTCGGACTTTTCCGGAAACAGACGGCTCCGCTTCTTTTACTTTCCCATACACTTTCTCAAACAGGGGAATCAGGCGTGCCTGCTCATCCGGATCACTGATTCTTCTGCATCCGGAGAAAAACCGGAAGATCACTTCTCCGACCGGAGAAAGGACCGCTGCTGATGTCAGCACATAAACCCCAAGCCCCACCAGGGTCGCAAACCACAAATCCCAGTACATAAGATTTGCCAGAATCGCACCAATAATGAAGACATTCAGGACCAGGAACGCCAAAACCGGAAGATTCTCTTTCTCAACCAGTCTTACCAGGAAATCCACCGGATAACTGTTTCGAAGTCCCGCCAGATCCAGCCTTCTCCGCTCTTTTGTTTCTTCCTCATACTGCGGCAGTCTGGTTCCGCAGCCCCCGCAGAACACCGCTCCCTTACTGTTTGCTTTTCCGCAATTTCCACACAACATTTTCATTTCCTCCTTTTCCTATGCATATCGCTCCCCGGAATCTCAGGTCTGACACTCTGCTTTTACCTGCAGGAACCACCGGAATATATCCGGCATTCCGTGCTCCCGCCTTACAAATCCGCATTCTACCACGGATCATTTTCCATTCCGGTAATTTCTGACAGACGACCTGTTTTTCTGACAGGCAACCGGTTATTCCTGGTATCAGCAGCCTTGGCTATGGGCAGAAGACCCTGGATTCCGGAAAGTCATATGCATTTCTG
>JAJBTR010000097.1:0-405 GCA_020860745.1 Lachnospiraceae bacterium
ACATCATAAAGCTACTATAGGTATGTAAAATTTCTCCTGTGCCAAACGTAAGATTGGTGTAAATTTTTGTTTTCTGCTCGTTTTTTGGTTCATCTCCTTTTTTACAACCCACGAATTCCAATTTATCTCAACATCCAGACTCGCAAACGCTTCGATCAATTCTGATTTGTAAGGTTAGCAGACTGCCAGGGCAGAGTATACCCGATAACACTAAAAGTTGTGAGAAAATCGGGGTCTCAGGGTGAGGATTAACACGATATAACCAAAAACCATGCGAAAATCGGGTTCACGGGGTGAGAATCAACACGATAAATCTAAAAACCATGAGAAAATCGGGTTCACGAGGTAAGAATCAACACGATAAAACAAAAAAAAATTAAAAAATCGGTTTACTGCTATTAAAAA
>JAJBTR010000097.1:415-5798 GCA_020860745.1 Lachnospiraceae bacterium
GTGTGAGGATCAACCCGATAACGCCAAAAAAATGAAAAATCGGGTTCCTGGGGTGAGAATCAACCCGATAAAACTAAAAAATGTGAGGAAATTGGGTTCTTAGAAAGAAAAACTAACCGATAAAACAGAATAATTCAAAAAAATCGGGTTGCGAAGGCAAAAAGCGACCCGATAATAAAGAAAAATATGAATAAATTTGGTTTTCAGGCAAGAAGTACTCTGTCTAAAGAAATCAAAAAAATGATTATACGAGAAAAAGAAACCCGCGCGAAATGAATCTTTCCCTACTCGCGCGGGCTTACATATCTAGTCGTTTAATTTTCTACATCGCAGGCAAATTTTCCTTACCCGCGCAGGCTGCTGCATTGTCTCCACTTCTGACCGTCTCAGATTTTTCCCTTCTTACAGTTCTTCCGGCCGGATATGGAATCCGAAGCTATAGTGCGTATCATTCAGCCTGTATTTTTTCGCAAGCTGCGGTCCGCAGCTTCCGGAACCGATCCCGCTCTGCCGATAGTCAATGCAGAAGATGGTCTGTCCGGATTTTTCCAGCTCATAGTTGTGCGCTTTTTTCGTCAGCTCCTCCGCAGTGTACTGGGAGAGGTTGAAGGAAAACGGCGTCTCATTGTAGACGGAAAGCCGGTGTGTCCGGTCCGCCACTGTGACATACTCACAGCCGTAGTGGCTGCCGTTCTCCTGCGGCCGGATGTAATCCTCATGCATCGCCGCCACATGGGCGTCAAACTTTCCGAACCAGCTGGCCTGGTGCTTATCAATATAACTCTCGTAAGGGCCGTAGCCGTAGTACTCCACCTTGCACATGTTTTTCGGCAGATGCAGGCGAAGTCCGAGTCTCGGAAGATACGCCTCGTGAATTTCGAAGTTGTTCTCAATACCGTGGCGGTCCAGCCTCAATTCCGGATGATTGAAGTAAGGTGCGTAGGTACCGCGCATCACGGCGTCGCGCTCCACCTCAAAATGGACGTCGATCGTACCGTCAGGACGGATCATCCAGGTAATCTCAAAGTTGAGATACTTCTGGCGGAATACCGGAGCCATAGCGGATACGGTAGTGATCTTCAGGCTTCCGTCCTTCAGCGTCTCAAAGGTATTGCTGTAAGTCCGGGTCTGCATGCAATCATAACCCGCCGCATACCACAGACGCTTCACAATGCGGTCATTGTCTGTAGGGGCACGCCAGATGTTTAACTCCATCGGGTCATCCATAAAGCTGTGATTCTTGTATACAATTCTGCCGATCACGCCGGTCAGCTTATTGAAGGTATAGGAGAAATCCTGACCCTCGATGTACACGTAACGCTCGTCTTCACTGTAGGTAACCGCTTTTTCTCCGGCGCCCTCGGCAGCCAGCAGATCCGTCAGCTTCTTTGTCGGCGCATCATTCAAAAACAGCTGGTCGAAGCCGAGCTCAAAGCCCTCTTCCCGGAACCAGTCCGCCTTCAGCTTGTGAGAGCGGATCATAACATAGGCTTTCCCCTTCTCTGCAGGCACCTCGATGGGGAGCTTGACCTCTTTTTTCGTTCTCGGAGCGACATCCAGAATCTCCGTATCGTGCACCTCTCCCTCGGAAATCTTATCCCCGTCGCACCAGACAGACCAGGTCAGATAAAGCGCATCTTTCAGATTCAGGAAATCCAGGTTGTTCTGTAAAATATATGTTCCGGCAACAGCATCCACAAGCTTCACGCGCACCGGGCGGTGTACATTCTTGTACTCCTTAATGCCGACCGAAAGCGTGCGGTCCGGATATACCAGTCCGTCCATACAGAAGTTGCCGTCGTTCGGGTACTCTCCGAAATCTCCGCCGTAGTAGAACTTTTTATGTCTGCTGTTGGTCTTTCCCATGTAAACGCCGTGGTCGCACCACTCCCAGACAAATCCACCTACATAGGTATCGTACATCTCCTCCAGCTCATAGTAGTCCTCGATATCTCCGGGACCGTTGCCCATGGCGTGGATATACTCACACTGAACAAACGGTTTGTCCGGGTTATTCTGCAGATATGCGTGCATCTCCGGAATGGAGGCATACATGCGGCTGCGCAGGTCAATATTCGAATAATCATTCTTTCCGCCGATCGGGTTGCGCGGGCGGTGAAGCGACCCTTCATAATGGGTCAGGCGCGTCTCATCAAAGCTCTTCGTCCAGGCAAGCGCATTTTCAAACGTGCAGCCGTAACCGGACTCGTTACCCATGGACCATACCACGACGCAGGGACGGTTCTTATCCCGGAGCACACACTTCTGCACACGGTCCAGCACCGGCTCCTTCCAGTCCGGATTGTCACAGATAAACGGCGGGAACGGATGCTCGCCGCCCTCCTCAAAGATGTTGACATTGTAGAGATCGACCACGCCGTGAATCTCCAGATCCGTCTCATCAATCACGTAAAAACCATACTCATCGCAGAGCTCGTAGAACTCCGGCATATTCGGATAATGGCTGGTGCGGATCGCATTGAAATTGTGCTGCTTCATCAGCGCCATGTCCGTGCGGATGCCGTCCAGAGTAACAGCGGAACCCACATACGGGTCGCTGTCATGGCGATTGGTGCCGCGGAAACGAAGCTTCTGTCCGTTGAGGTAAACAACGCTGTCAACCACCTTGATCTCGCGGAATCCGATATGGTCGCGGATCACTTCGCCGTCTGTCGCCAGAACCAGCGTATACAGATACGGCTCCTCCGCGTTCCAAAGTGTCACATCCTCCACATCAAAGGAAATTTCTGCACCGGCAGAGCTGCCCTCCGCCACTGTACAGCCGCAGGGCGTCATCAGACGGTAAGAAACAGGGATTTCCTCCCCCGCGAACGTCAGCTTAATCTGCACCGCCGCATTTTTATAATTGTCCTTTAAAACCGTCGTCGTGAAGTAGTCCTGCACATAATTTTCCGGCCGCGCAAGGATATAGACGTCGCGGAAAATACCGGAACTGCGGAATTTATCCTGATCCTCCAGATAGCTGCCGTCGCACCACTGCAGCACCAGAACCGCCAGAGTGTTTTCCCCCTCCCGCAGCTGCTCCGTGATATCGAATTCGCCTGTGGAATGGGATACCTGGTGATAGCCGATGAAAACGCCGTTCAGCCATACATAATAGCAGGAATCCACGCCCTCAAAGTTCAGATGGTATGTCGCCGTCCCCTCCGCCTTGTGATAGGTAAAGTTCCGCACATAAGCGCCGCAGGGGTTCTCATGAGGCACATAGGGCGGGTCAAAGGGAAACGGGTAACGGGTGTTGGTATACTGATGCAGCCCGTACGCGTGATCCTGCCAGTTGGACGGAACCGGGATCGTATCAAACTCATCGGTACCGTAACCCTCCTCATAGAACACCTCAAGGCAGTCATAAATACTGTCATAATACAGGAACTTCCAGTCCCCGTTCAGCAGATAAAAACGATCCGTCTCGCGCCGGTTAGCCCAGTTCAGTCCCTGATCCGGGGAAGCGGGGATATAATAGGCGCGGATCGGCTCCGTGTTCACATTTAATGTGTGGATATCCTCATAATATTTCGGAATGATCATAACACAATCCCCTCCTCTTTAAAAATATCGCGGTTTATCAGCTTAAACGCTGAAAGAAATGATTACCAGCCACAAAAATAAGAAAGATTTCAAACGCAAATATCACAGTCGAAAATGCGTATTTTTCAAAATCACCGGATAGAATCGACTATATGGAATATAGACAAAACAAAAAGATAAGCAATATTTTCTTCGTATAGTGATTCAGAAGCAGACTTGAAAATGCAGTGCAATTTGTTTAACTGACTATTGTATTTTGGAAAGCATTACGATATGATAAAAAGAAAACGAACCGCAGATATAAGGAGGCATTTTATGAGGCATTTGATCAGCCCGCTGGACTTCTCAGTGGAAGAACTGGACAGGCTTCTGCGTCTGGCCAACGACATTGAGCAGCATCCGGAGAAATACGCGCATGCCTGCGACGGAAAAATACTGGCTACCTGTTTTTACGAACCCAGCACACGCACCCGTTTAAGTTTTGAGTCTGCCATGCTGCACCTCGGAGGCAAGGTGCTCGGCTTTTCCGACGCAGCCAACTCTTCCGCATCCAAGGGAGAGAGCGTTTCCGACACCATCCGTGTCATATCCGAATACGCAGACATCTGCGCCATGCGCCACCCCAAGGAGGGCGCGCCGCTGGTGGCATCGGAAAAGGCCACGATCCCTGTGATCAACGCGGGCGACGGCGGACACCAGCACCCCACGCAGGCGCTGACCGACCTTCTGACGATTTACAGTTTAAAGGGGCGTCTGGACCACCTGACGATCGGCCTCTGCGGCGACTTAAAGTTCGGCCGCACTGTCCACTCCCTGATTCATGCTCTGATACGCTATCCAGGCATCCGCTTTGATCTGATTTCTCCGGAAGAACTGCGCATTCCAAGCAATCTCCACGACGAGGTTCTGGTGCGCAACAATATCCCGTTCCGCGAAGTTGTAAAGCTGGAGGACGCCCTCCCCGAGCTGGATATCCTTTACATGACCCGTGTACAGCGGGAACGCTTCTTCAACGAGGAAGACTACATCCGCATGAAGGATTTTTATATCTTGAACAAGGAAAAAATGGATCTGGCTCCGAAAGACATGCTGGTGCTCCACCCGCTCCCCCGTGTCAACGAGATCTCCGTCGAGGTGGACGACGACCCGCGGGCCGTTTACTTTAAGCAGGCCCGGTACGGCGTTTATGTCCGCATGGCGCTGATACTCACGCTGCTGGAGATAGAAATTTAATTATGTCGTTTGCGGCAGATCTGCATGGCAGATGCCTTGCGCGATCGGCTGCAGCGCATAATTTCCTGGAATCCATATTCGCAAAGAACCATGTCTATGTCATGCCTGGTCGGAGATGGATGAGAATCATTAAGAAACCTAACCAGATATAACCTGTGCTGCCGCCCCGGCAGCGGAATGGAGATTAAGATGTTAAATGTAGGCGCAATCAAGGAGGGCTATGTCCTGGACCACATCAAAGCCGGCACCAGTCTTTCCATCTACCACTACTTAAAACTGGCCGACCTGGACTGTCCGGTGGCCATGATCATGAATGCCCGCAGCAACAAGATGGGCAAAAAGGATATTCTTAAAATCGAATGTGATCCGGCCACTCTCAATATTGATTTTGTCGGCTTCATTGATCACAACATCACGGTAAATATCGTCAAGGATGAAAAAATTGTGGCAAAGAAAGACCTGCAGCTCCCGCTGAAGATCAAAAATGTCATCCGGTGCAAAAATCCCCGGTGCATTTCTTCCATCGAGCAGGAGCTGGATCAGATCTTCTATCTCACGGATCCGGAGAAAGAGATTTACCGCTGCAAATACTGTGAGACAA
>JAJBTR010000142.1 GCA_020860745.1 Lachnospiraceae bacterium
AAATTGTGGAAAATATATTTAATAATGAATAAATATTATGCAATTTTATTAAGAGACTGTGCTTTTATAGTAAATGTTTATGGTTTTTGCGCACAAACATTTGCTTTACTCAAAATGAAAATCAAATATCTTGGGAGGAAACATATTTGTATACATTAGGGATTGATCTGGGGAATTGTTCGGCGAAAGCGGTTTTATATGACAGCGATCTTGACCGGATTGCGGCGCAGGAGATAATTGTGTCCATGGAAGAATGTGCGGTGCTTGCGGATCGTGTGCGGAATTCTGTGCTGTCTGCGGGTGGACTTTCGGGAAAAAGCATCGATAAAGTGGTCTGCACCGGTGTGTGGGGAAAGGAGATCCCTTTTGCGGATCAATATGTATCGGAACCGATGGCAGTCTCTGTCGGAGCGCTGCGGCTCTTTCCGGACTGCAGAACTATTCTTACTATGGGAGCGGAGCGCTGCATTGCCATTCAATGTAATGAGGATGGTATGCTGGATAAATACGCGATGAATGATAAGTGCGCGGCCGGATCCGGGATGTTTCTGGAGACGATGGCTACGGTGCTTGAAGTGGGGATAGAGGAGATGGGAAAATGGTCTGAACAGTCGTCCGCTCCGGTAGCTATCTCGAATCAATGTGCAGTATTTGCGGAATCTGAAGTTGTTGGATATATTCACCGGCGGGTACCGAAAGCGGATATTATACGGGGGCTGCATGATTCCCTGGCACACGGGAGTATGGGTGTGCTTGCCCGGGTGCGCCCCGGCGCGGAGATTGTGTTTTGCGGCGGAGTGGCCAAAAACAAAGGTATGGTTCAGGCATTGTCAGACGCAAGCGGAAAAAGAATTCTGGTGCCTGATCAGCCGGAGTTTACGGAAGCACTTGGCGCGGCTTTATGCGGAGCGAGGTAGTGATTATTGGAAATGTCATGCCTTGCGTAACAGGAGGGAATATTTTCAAAAAAAGCGTGATAAGGCGAGGATAAGAAAATGTTGACAGCGGGAATTGACATCGGATCAACGGCTGCAAAAGCTGTGATTATGGAAGAAAAGGAAATCAAAAGTTATGCCATCATTCCGACTGGCAGTGACAGTGTGAAAACGGCTCAGACTGTTATGGAACAGGCCTTAAACCGGGCGGATGTACGGCAGGAAAATGTACAGTATATCGTGGCGACCGGCTATGGGAGGATTGTTGTTCCCTTTGCAGATAAAAATATTACAGAGATATCCTGTCATGCGAAAGGCGCTGTGTTTACCTGCCCGGACGCAAGGACGATTCTGGATATCGGCGGGCAGGACTGCAAAGTGGTCTGTTGTGATGAACGGGGAAGAATACAGAATTTTGTCCTGAATGATAAGTGCGCGGCCGGTACCGGCCGTTTTCTGGAAATGATAGCAAAGACGCTGGACATAGCAATCGAGGAAATGGGGGAGCTTTCTTTTCAGACCGACGGTGAGATACCTGTGATCAGCAGCATCTGCGTTCTTTTTGCCAGAAGTGAGATTATGAGACTGATGAGAAGAGGATATCCGAGAAATGAAATTTTAGCCGGATTGCTGGAAGCACAGACCGACCGAATCGTTTCTCTTCTGCGCAAGACTGCCTGTCTGCCGGAGCTGATTATTACCGGCGGCGTGGCGAAAAATTCCGGTATGGTAAAACGATTGGAACAAAAATCCGGTATGACAGCGTTAAAAGTACAGGAGCCGCAGATCATAGGAGCGCTTGGCGCCGCCTTTTTTGCCTCAGAGGCGCTTGCGAAACAAAAGCGCGGTGCAGACTGAGAAAAGTTATTTTTGAACAGTTCCGAAACGGAGCAGGCGCAGGATTATGGATTTGCGGTAAATAAATGTAGTAATCGCATGCAAAATGCCTGAAAAATACACAAATAGCAAGGAGGAGAAGCTGTATGAGTAACGCGTTGGAAAAGTTTAAAACAGTAGTCGCTGATACCGAAAGCTGGTTGAAAGATTACAAGAAGAAAAGCGGCAAAAAGATTTTGGGATGTTATCCCATGTATGTGCCGGAGGAGCTGGTGCATGCAGCGGGAATTTTGCCGGTAGCGATGTTTGAGCATGATGAGCCTGTTACGCTGGCGGATCAGCATATTCATCGCTATGTCTGTCATTGCCTGAGAGGAATCTTTGATCTGAGCCTTAAGGGCGAATTTGATTACCTGGACGGCGTAGTCTTTACTGATTTCTGTCTGACCACCAGGATGACTTCCCAGGTATGGATATACAACCATGATGATAAGGATTCTTTTTACCACTGTATTTTCACACAGCAAAATATGGTCAGCCAGCAGGCGCCGATACATTTGAGAGAAGAATTCCAGATCTTAAAAAAGGCACTGGAAGCTTATACCGGCAATGAGATTACAGAAGAATCGTTAAAAAACAGCATTCGCATTTACAATGAAAATCGCAGACTGTTAAAAGAATTATATGAGATACGCCGAAAGGATCCGGAGATACTGAAAGCCAGCGACTATGTCAATGTGGTTGCGGCAGGCATGATCATGCCGAAGGAGATGCATACAGAATTGCTGAAAGAACTTCTGGATGAATTTGACGGCGTCACGAAAATAGCATCGGAAAAGGCAAGGGTAATTGTTTCGGGTATGTTCTGCGAACTTCCGAATCCCAGCCTGATGGATATGGTGGAAGCTTCCAATATGGCAGTATGTGATGATGATATTTATACCGGGCGCAGATATTTTGACTATATTCTGGATGAAGGTATGGATCCGGTGGAAGCAATGGCCAGCCGGCATCTGAACGATATCCCGGATCCCAATAAGCACAATCCGAATAATGAGTGGGTTCCGTATCTGAAAAAGCTGGTGGCGGAAACCGGTGCGGAAGGCATCGTGATGTATGTACTGAAATACTGTGAAGCACATTTATTTGACGTCCCGTATCTGACGCATCAGATGGCGGAAGCGGGAATTCCGATTTTGATTATTGAGACGACAGAGGCCGGTGCGACAGAGCAGATGCGCACAAGACTGGAAGCATTTTCTGAGATGATTACACTGGGGAGGGATGAAATATGAGCAAACAGATTATAAAAGATACAAATGCAATCCTGGAACGGCAAAGCAATGCCTTTGTGGATAATTTTAATGAAGCCTGGGAATTAAAGAAAAGTGGAGGTAAAGTGATCTGGAGCAGTTCCGGAGGTCATAATGAGATTCTCCGTCCCATGGGCTATGCTGTATGTCTTCCGGAAGTGTATGGAATGATTCTGGCAAGCGCGGGAATGAGCGATCAGTTATGCAAGATCACAGACAGTTACGGCTATTCCTCCGATTTGTGCTCCATTATTCGCTGTTTCCAGGGATGGGCGCTCAGTGACCCGCCGCTGGATCCGCAGAAACTGCCCTTTGGCGGATTCCCCGAGCCGGACGCACTGTATTGTGCGGCATACTGTCCCGGGTTGTACAAAATATGGCAGGAACTGGCCAGAGTTTACAATGTACCGCTTCATGTTGTGGAACATCCCTGGGTAAATGATCTGGATGTGGCTGATCCTTCTATTATGGAAGCAAAACTTTCGCAGGATATCGCGGGTATGAAAGAGGAACTGGCTTTTTATGAGGATATTATCGGAAAGAAACTGACAGATCAGGAATTAAAGGATATTGCAGTGAAGGAGAGAGATGTCTCTGTTCTGTGGCATGATATTCTGCGGATGAATATGCACAAACCGGCTCCTATGTCTTTCTTTGATCTTGCCAATATTTTTACTATGTTCCAGTTCTACAAGGGTACGGATGACGCGCTCACCTACTATGCCTGGGTGAAAGAGGAAGTGCAGAAGCGGATTGACAACCATTATGTATCCATGCCGGAGAAATACAGAGTATGGTGGTTTGGAAATCCGGTTGGCTTTGCGGCCGCGAAACAGCAGAAAAAAATGGAAGAACTCGAGGTTGTGCCGGTGATGTCCCAGTGGTGCTGGTATTTCGGAAACGAGGATATGGATGTGGAGGATCCGATCCGCGCGATCTGTCAGTACAGCAACTGCAGTCCGCTGCAGTTCCGCGGCACAAGGTATAAAATTGACGAGATTGCCAGAATGGTGACCGAATACGGATGTGACGGTATTATCTGCGTGGGATCGAGGACATGTCAGGTTTGTACGGTGGATAACAATGAGATTCTGGAGCAGGTGGCGGCCAGAACCGGACTGCCGTTTGTAAAAATTGAGACTGATATGGCGGATGAAAGCTTCTATTCGGAAGAAGAATTTAATGCCGCGATAGATAGTCTTGTCGAGATGATGGAACAGCGGCGGAGATAAATTTGCCGTATCAAACATAGAAAGAAATGGCCTGTGTTCTAAACACGAACCAGGGCCATTTTTTTCTGTTGAGAGGAGAGAAGACCCGATAAAATAAATAAGGTATCATCTATTCGCTCTTCCTGTTAATATATTCCGTCTTATACTTGGAGTAGATAATCCGCTGGCTGCTGTAAAGCCCATAATATCCGGACATCATGTAGCTCAGTGCGATGGCGATGAGATAGTAGGGCATTCCCTCAAATCCGAAGAGCTCAAAGCAGATCAGCAGCGCTGTGATGGGGCTGTTGGTGACGCCGCAGAAGACGGCGCCCATCCCGACGGCGGCGCAGAGCGCCGGGGAGAGCCCGATGAGGTTCCCGAAGAGGCAGCCGAAGGTCGCGCCGATAAAGAAAGTGGGCACGATCTCGCCGCCCTTATAGCCGGCGCCCAGCGTGGCCGCCGTAAAAATCATCTTTAACAGGAATGCAAGCGGGTAAACTTCGCCCGTGGCGATACAGGACTCAATCATGCTCATGCCGGTGCCGTTGTAGTCCTGACTTCCGACAAGCAGAGTCAGAATGACGACAATCCCGCCGCCCACGGAAGCGCGCAGATACGCGTTTTTGAAAAATCGTTTGTACAGATGCTCTGCGCTGTGGAGAATCACGCAGAAGAGGATGCTCACGAATGCGCAGAGTACCGCCAGAACACCGATCAGAACCGCTGTCCGTATGCTGAAATCCGGAAGCACGCCGAGATCAAAGGATTCCGGCATGGCATGGCAGGAGAGTGCGATGCCGTGAGCAACCAGGGATGCGATGACACAGGGAACCAGGGCAGAGTAGTGCATGATTCCAACGCTGACCACCTCCATGGAAAAGACAGCCGCTGCCAGCGGCGTTCCGAAGAGCGCGGAAAAGGCAGCGCTCATGCCGCACATAATCATAATATGCTGGTCTTTGTCGTCAAAGCGAAACAGTTTTCCCAGCGCATTCCCGATACTTCCGCCCAGCTGCAGCGCCGCGCCCTCACGCCCGGCGGACCCTCCGAACAGGTGTGTGATTAGGGTAGATATAAAAATCAGCGGCGCCATCCGCAGAGGAATTTTGTCATTAGAATGGATGGCGGACAGAACCAGATTTGTGCCGGTGTCCTTTTCGTCGTGAAGAAGGCGGTAGAGTCCAACGATGGCGAGGCCTCCCGCCGGGAGCAGGAAAATCAGCCGCGGATGCGCCGCGCGGCAGGATGTCACCGCATCCATGCAAAAATAAAACGCCACGCCTACGAGACCCACCAGGATGCCTGACAAAATGGAAAATATGATCCATTTCAGGGAAGTCCCAATCTGATAGGGGTAATTTTTGATAAAGCTTTTCGCGTGTTCTTTCATAATGATATTTGTTCCATTCGATTTTATCTGTCCGTTCCTGCTAAATCACAACAAAAAACCCACAAAGTTCTAAATGATTATTATTTTGTGGGTTGAAGTATGTAAGAGG
>JAJBTR010000147.1 GCA_020860745.1 Lachnospiraceae bacterium
ATGAAAAATGGATTATGAGGCTAACAAAGGAGGAGAACAAAGGGCGAATCTGTTGCTACTGAGTATGAGTTTGTATAATCGCGACTTATCAGAACACTATTATACGGCGGATGGTGAATTATTTTTTTTCTGTGGCGTCAGCCAATTAGAGGCAGGCACAAAATACTTTTTAAGAAAATTGCAGAAGAAGAATACGAAACTCGACAAAATTATTGTAATTGAGAGTCAGGAAGTAAGAGATGAGAAAAGAGACGTATCGCGGTGGTTTAAAGAAGGAAATGATAATCATTTGGCGTAAATGACGGCTTCCTAATTTTACAGGGATAGAATTATTCAGTACATAAATGGTGATGAGAAATGTGAGGTTCCCGTTCCCGGGCTGACAGAAAAGGCGGTCGCATATGAGGAAAAAGCCAGTCATGGGCTTTCTCTAAAGCAGTTATATCCGAATCCGGAGACTCTGTTTGAAATTGTGAAAATGGAAATCGGGAATAGTGCTGTATATAAATGCATTAAAACAGTGTGTGAACGAATGAAAGAAATTGCCAGAACAGATACAAAAACAAATCTATATCTGGATATGCAGGGTGCACGAAGATATGAAACATTTGTTATTAATACAGTGGTAAAAATGCTCGAAGTCTGCGATGTAAAAATGGCAGAGTCTGTAGCGGTTGATTTTATGCCCGTAAACACGAGAAACGGGATAGCGAACAAGATTGTAGATACAACAGATAACAATGTTATTTTGGAAATGGTATCGGGTATGAATGAATTTATCAAAACCGGCAGAGGGGATACTCTGACAGAGTTTTGGTTTAAATACAGTCGAATACCAGGCATAGAAAATGACAGAGGAGCATCTGAAATCATTACTCAGATTCGGAATATTTCGAATGCTATTTCTCTGTGTGACGTGGCGCTTTTTGACAGCAATCTGGAAAGTTTGAAGAAGACAGTCGGGAAATATGAGAAGCTGAATGATCGTGGAAAACAATCGCTGTTTCAAACCTTTGTTGCTGACTTGAGGGAGGATTATTTTGGGCCTGAACATGATTTGCTTCCGAAAGATGAACGAAAGAAGATCATTAATCAGATTCACTGGTGTATAGACAAAAAGCTTTTCCAACAGGCACTGGCTTTAATTGACGAAAAGATACCGGAAAATCTGGTGAGGAGCCGTATTTTATATTATGGTAATAGGGAGAAATTAAAGCAGTTGATTAATGGGATGCTTGGCAAGGGATTGAATTGTCAGAATTATCTTGTGAAAAGATTAGAAAATCAGTGTCGAGAATAAAAAGTTGCGTATGTCTGGATATGTTCTGTTATGGAATACAGGGAAGCAAACAATAGCTGGGGAATAGACGTAAGGAACAGTGTAAGACGTTTTCTGCCCTCGACAGAATTGAATGGGCAAACTTTACCCAGAAAAACTGAGGAGAGAATCGGAGATTTGTTAAAGCGTTATCACGACCTGAAAGAACAAAGAAATAAAGTAATGCATGCTACCGGTGAAAATCTGGATGTTTATGAAATAAACAGAAGAATGGTAAAGTTTGTATCTGGATATGAAAAGTTATTAGAATGTAACGCATCGTATGATTTTTCGTTGAGAAGACCATTGAATGAGAGATAAAAACAGAAATATAAACCAGGACATTCTGTGATGAAAGAGAACATTCAGAAACGTTCAGTATACAAAGAGGAGGAGAGCAATGGGGTAGACAAAAGTAATGGTAATGTATGATGTTCGGGGGATACAAAAATATATTTTTCGAACCGCAAAGATCAAAGATGCCATCGGCGCATCTGCGATCGTAGAGCATATTATTGAGGAGGCGCTGTCCTGTGCGGTGAAGAAGCTGAACCTGCAGGATCGCGTTGAACTGGAATGGTTTACGAAGGATGGCATATTGGATTATCGAGATGCAGATCTTGCGGTTCAGGTGCTCTATATCGGCGGCGGTAATGCTTATGCTATCTGCGAGTCGCGTGAGTTGTGTCTGAAAATCAACCGGATTATGGCCAGATATATCATTGAAAACACATATTCATTGCAGCTGGCGACGGCGATCGTGGAGGTAACCGACGATTATACAATGGATTACGCGGATCTGATGAATGAGATGAGTCGTGTGAAGGCGGAGATGACTTTGTCAAAGCCTCTGGGTGCACTGCCGGTTATGGCTGTGGAAGTCAAAACCGGGTATCCGTCCTCGGCTTCTCCGGAAACCGGGGAACTAAAAGACAGGGCAGGAGATGTGGGGACAGAGTCCATTTTGAAGCTCAGGAGGGAGAAAAGCGTACGGAGAAATATTGACAGTCAGATTAAGATCCTGGACAATTATACGACCCGGAAGGGCGTGGACAGCACGCTGGCTGTAGTACATATCGACGGAAATAACATGGGCTTGCGCATCAGAAACCTGATTTCCAAAAAGAAAACCTATGTGGATGCCGTGAATGAGATGCGCCGTATTTCTTATTATATTAACTCGTCTTATCAAACAGTCTTTAAAAATATGTGCACCTTTTTTAATGAAAAGACAGGCGCGAGAAAAGAATATCAGGATAAGAAAACAGATGATTTTGTTCTGAAAATCCTAGTGGCAGGGGACGATATTACTTATGTATGCAATGGGAAGATTGCGCTGGCGACGGTGGAGTATTATTGCAGCGAGATCGCAAAATATACGATGACCGGCGAGACCGATGAAAAAAGTATGCGGGAGTACGGTTTCAGCGTATGTGCGGGGGTTGCTTACATCGGAAGCCATTTCCCGTTCCACGTGGGCTATGATGTGGCGGAGGCCTGCTGTGAGAGTGCAAAGGATAGCGCAAAGCTGCCGGAAAATAAGAATGGAGAGCGGATTGGAAACTGGGTGGATTTCCAGATCTGTAAAAATATCCAGGCACGGGATCTGGAAACCATGCGCGCGAGAGAGTATATGACAAGTTACGGGGAGCAGCTTCTTGCCAGACCATATTTTATACGCGTCGATTCTGATGCGGGCTGGCCGATAGAAAAGACAGATTTCCGGGCTTTTGATATCCTGAAGCGCAATATTCTGTATTTTCAGAATGAGGAGAACATTCCCCGTTCCTTTGCGAAAAACTTGAGGAATGTCTATCCGCAGGGAAAGGATAAGGCGGATATGTTCCTGGCTTTCCTGGAATCCAGAAATTGGGAAATGCCGGATAAAACGGATGAGCTGTTTTTGCCGGGGAATGAAACGGTAATAGCGAAATATTACGATGCGTTGGAACTTCTGGATTACTATATTGATCTGGATGAGATCAGAGGAGGAGAATGATGGGCAGATATCAGTTAAAAATAGAGTTGCTCAGTGATATGTGTGTTTCAGACGGCGGTGTGTATAACAGCTCTCTGGATACCGACATCTGTTATGACCGCTATGGGTTTCCCTTTATTCCGGCCCGCAGGATCAAAGGGTGTCTGCGGGAGTGCGGACAGGAACTCTGCGACTGGGGGATGACAATTCCGGTGTCGGATTTGTTTGGAGATAAGGGTGCGGACACCAACCGGGCGAAAGTGAGGATTGGGAACGCTTATCCGGAGCATTATGATGAGATGGTCCGACAGGCGAAAGAATATGAAGGAAATCTGATCTTCCATCCGCAGAATGTGCTGGATCATTTTTCATATATCCGCACGCAGACCGCTGTGGATTATGATACCGGCGTGGCGGATCCGACTTCACTTCGCACAATTCGTGTCGCAGATAAAGGTCTGGTGTTTCTGGCAAATGTGGATGTGGATGACAGATATTATGAGAGCCTGAACGCCTGCTGCGATACGTTTACCAATATTGGGATTGCGAGGACCAGGGGATTGGGTGAGATCCGGGCAACTTTGGTAAAGGGAACCGAAAAACCAAAAGTGGATACGGCGAGGAATGTTCATGCACCTTATGTGCCGGGAGCCATGCGCCTGGATTATGAGTTGTTCCTGGAGGAGCCGGTGATCTGTAAAAGCACCAATGGGGGAGAATCCCGCAGCCTCGACTATATCGACGGAGGAAAGATGCTCGGATTGATTGCACAGGAAATCAGGCGGCAGGGAGGAGATTTCCTTGCGTTTATGAGAAAGGGAGAGTTTTTCTGTTCAAACGCTTATCTGGCTGTTGACGGTGAGCGCTGTCTGGAGGTGCCGGCAAATTGTTATTCTATCAAGAATGACCATCAGCGCTACGTGGAAAAGTGCAGTCAGAAATCAATTCCGAAAGAAGCAGAGAAGCTGCAGCTGAATATGATGAAGCATTGTTATGTCAGAATGGATTCTGCAGGGAATCTGCATCGCGAAACAGTAAGGATGGAGGAGAGATATCATCATCGGAGACCGGAGGACAAGTCGATCGGCAGAGCCGCGGAGGAAGCGTCCGGCGACAGCAGGTTCTACCAGATGTCCAGTATCGAGGCGGGACAGAGATTTGCGGGATATGTGACAGGCACGGCAGAGCAGATACAAACCGTTTATCGCAGCTTAAGCGGTTTACAGGAAATATGTCTGGGCTATTCCCATTCCTCCGAATATGGAAAAACGCAGATTAAAGTAACCGGCCTGAAAACGGAAGTCCCAATCAGAACAGCGGAGCTGAAAGATTTTATGGTAAAGCTGGAGTCCCCGGTAATCCTTTATAATGACCGGGCGTTCTATTCTACGGACATCGCCGATCTGGATGCCGAGATCCGGACGGTACTGGGATTTAGCAATACTCCGGCAAGGGTGAAATATATTGACCGCTATGTAAATTATACCACTGTGGGCGGTTATAATGTGACCTGGAACATGAGAAAGCCAACTATAGAGGCGTTCGATAAGGGGACAGTCCTGCTTTATCATCTGGAGGAACCGGTTTCTGTGACCTTGCCGGGTCAGGTTCTGATCGGTGAACGGGTATCGGGGGGCTTTGGCGAGGTGTCTGTGCGGAAATTGGAGATGGGTGAAGAAGGGCGGATCCTTTTGCTTGGAAAACAGACAAGTGCATCACAGGTTGAACGGGTGCACGCAGATCCGGGTTCCCTGGCGGAAGCTTTGTGCAGCGATCTGTTTCACTATTATGTGAAGATGAGAGCGGTTTCTGATGTAAAGAATTTGTCCGGTAAGGATGCAGAACTGAAAACAGAACAGGCGAGGCCTACGGTGAGCAATATGCTTTTGATGTGCAGGGAGAATTCTTCCATGAACGCAATTGCCGGTTCCGTGGAAAAACGATACGGGAGAAAGTCGGAGAATAAAGAGGACAAGCTGAAATTGGCCGGAAGAATTCTGGATTTTGCGGAAAAAAGAAGCGAACCACTCGTGGTTCTGTTTAGCGAAAAATATCATGTGGCAGATTTTGAATTCAGCCGTGAAGCAGCTGAATATCTGTATCTGGAGGCATTTTTGCAGCAGTTGAAATATAGTATCCGGGAACGGGAAGCAAAAGGAAAGCAGAAAGAGGAGGCGTAAATGGGCAATCGATCAATTAAAAAAAGAAAATATATTGCGGTAAAAATCAGGCTGGCTTCGCCTCTTAGTGTATCCGACGTGACAGATGAGGCAACGGATGCGGATGTGCTGGTCAATGGCAGCGGCGAGGTTTTCGTTCCGGGGACGTCGCTGGCCGGGGCGATGCGAAATCAACTCGATTTACAGAAAGCAGAGAGAGGAATGATGGGATACTCCAGGGGGAAAGAGGGGAGAATGAGCGCGCTGTATTTGTCCGAGCTTTACTTTGAAAACCCGGTGGGGGAATCGTGTTGTCCTACACAACCGGCAGTT
>JAJBTR010000371.1 GCA_020860745.1 Lachnospiraceae bacterium
GCCAGATTATAATATCACGGCCGCATCGGAATGTCAACAACTTTTTTAACTTTTTTTCTGCAAAAACTTTTGTCTGATATCCACTCTGTTTTACAGAAAAAAAGAACGGAGAAGGAGGGATTTGAACCCTCGCGCCGCTATTAACGACCTGCACCCTTTCCAGGGGTGTCCCTTCAGCCATCTTGGGTACTTCTCCAAATGCCTTACTTTATAAAATCTATCGATCCGAGGAAGCCGATAACGGAGAGTGTGGGATTCGAACCCACGCGCCCTTTCAGACAAACGGTTTTCAAGACCGCCCCGTTATGACCACTTCGGTAACTCTCCAAAACTGTTGCGTTTCAAATCAGTGCGAAGCTTATTATACTATCGCTTCGCCTCAATGTCAACAATAAAATTTATTTTTTGAGCAGGATTTTTGCAAGGAGCAGATCCTCCGGGGTCGTCACTTTTATATTGCGGTAGGATCCCTCAAACAGACGCACCTTCACGGAAGAATATCGCTCCGCCACCATGGCGTCGTCCGTGACTCCACGCAGATCTCCCTCCTCAAACAGGCGTTCATAAGCCTGCCGGATCACAGGAAAAGAAAACGCCTGCGGCGTCTGAATCTGCCACATATGGGAGCGATCGGGTGTATACCGGACATAATTATTCTCGTCAGTCACTTTCATCGTATCCTTCACCGGCATACCGGCCGCACATGCGCCGCATTCTTCCACACAGCATCTCGCCCGGTCTAACATCCCGGCATCCAGAAAAGGGCGCGCTCCGTCATGTATATAAACATAGTCGCAATCCTGTGCCGCACAGAGCCCGCGGTAAACAGAATCATAGCGCTCCGCTCCGCCGGATACAATCTGTTTCACCCCGTAAAACCCATACTTCTCCACGATTTCTGTTCTGCAATACGACACCTGCTCCGGACCGGTAACCAGGATAATTTCGTCTACAAAGCTTTCCTGAAAGGTCTGTAATGCGTAACAAATGAGCGGACGACCAGCCAGTTCCAGAAACTGTTTTGGCGTTTCGCTGTTCATCCGGGTTCCTTTTCCTGCCGCCAATACAAGCGCCACATGCTTTTTTTTCGTCATTTTCTCACACCGCCTCCGTCTCAGATCGGCAGTTTCCTTTTTTCAATGAATTGATAATCACCGCTCGCCAAGCTTCAGATTCGGGATCGCATTCAGATCCCATCCGTGCCTTGTCCCGGCAAGATATTCATAATATCCCGCCGCACCGATCATTGCCGCATTGTCCGTGCAGAGAAGCGGGCTGGGGTGATAAAATTCAATCCCGTTTTCCCGGCAGGCCTCGCGCATGCCCTCCCGCAGAACACCGTTAGAAGAAACGCCTCCTGCTATGGCAAGCTTTTTTGCCCCCGTCTCCTTTGCCGCGCTGATGGCATGGGAAATCAGCACTTCCACCACTGCTTTCTGAAACGATGCGGCAATGTCCGCCTGCACAATCGGAATCTCTTTCATTTTACAACTATTAATATAGTTTAACACAGCCGACTTTACCCCGCTGAAGCTGAAATCATAAGGACTGTCTCCCACTTTCGCCCGCGGAAAAAAAACAGCATCCGCGTTTCCCTCCCGCGCAGCCTTTTCGATCTTCGGGCCGCCGGGGTACCCCAGGCCAATCGCCCGCGCCACCTTATCAAAAGCTTCGCCCGCCGCGTCGTCACGCGTCTTTCCAAGGATTTCGTACCATCCATAGCCGACTACATTCACCAGATGGGTATGTCCGCCGGATACCACGAGGCATAAAAACGGCGGCTCCAGCTCTTTGTTCTCAATATAATTCGCGCTGATATGCCCCTCAATATGATGCACGCCGACCAGGGGCAATTTCCTGGCGTAAGCGATTGCCTTAGCTTCTGCAACTCCCACCAGCAATGCGCCCACCAGTCCCGGACCGTAGGTTACCGCGATCGCTGTGATATCATCCAGCGTCACATCCGCCTGTTTCAACGCCTCCTCAATCACCGGATTAATTTTTTCAATATGCTTCCGGGACGCGATTTCCGGCACGACTCCGCCATACAGCGTGTGCAGCGCAATCTGAGAAGAAATCACGTTGGACAAAACCTCACGTCCGTTTTTCACAACTGCCGCCGCAGTCTCATCGCAGGACGTCTCTATTGCCAGAATCTTTATCTCTTTTTCTTCCATAATACATCTTATCTCCAACACAGCAGTTTGAGCGGTCTCTCTGAAGCATTCGGATCATCCCGCAAAACCACAGTTATATAAATTCCATCACACGATTATGACAACAAAAAGGTATGATGCTCCAGATTGCTCCCTCAAAAACCGTTTTTGCGACCTTTTGTCCCTTGTATTCTCATATTACCGGAAATCCAGTTCCACCGATTTTCCGTCCGTTCCCGGAAATGCCTGGGGAAAAATCTTTTTTACACCTTTCATGTAATTCTCCGCATGCACCAGAGATGGGCTGTAATGAGTCAGCCAAAGTTCCGAAACCTCCGCCGCCGCCGCCAGCTTCGCCGCCTCATAAAAAGTCATGTGCTTATACTGCCTGGCTTTCGCCTCTTTCTCCTTCTCCGCGTACATTCCCTCGCAGATAAAAAGATCCGCTCCGCGCGCACACTCGGCGATCAGCTGCGTCGGCCTGGTATCCGTACAGTAGGTAACTTTGATTCCGCGCCTTGCCGGCCCCAGCACCATGTCTGGCGTCAGCACCCGCTCCCCGTCGTCTATCGTCTCCCCGTTCTGCAGGCGGCTCCAGTATTTTTGCGGAATATCCGCCTCCGTGGCGCGGGACACATCAAACTTTCCTTTCCGCTCAATCTCCAGCGTATATCCATAGCAGGTCACATTGTGCTGAACCCGGAAAGCGTGAACTTTGTAACCGTGAATCCGGATCACTTCCTCCCGATGGGAAAGTTCATGGAACCGGATGGGAAACGGCAGCTCCGGCGCGATTGTCCGCAGCGCATTCACCACACGCTCCAGACCCTTCGGTCCGATCACCAGCAGCGGCTCCGTCCGCTCCGCATTGCCCATAGTCAGCAAAAACCCGGGCAGACCGCTGATGTGATCCGCGTGAAAATGGGTAAAACAGATAACATCGATATCATGAAAGCTCCACCCCTTATCCTTCACTGCCACCTGCGTCCCCTCCCCGCAGTCAATGAGGAGATTGCTGCCGTTGAACCTGGTCATCAGCGCCGTCAATTTCCGATAGGGCAGGGGCATCATGCCGCCTGTCCCCAGCAAACATACATCTAACATTCAAACAGTTCCATCCTTTCCGAATTCTCCGGCGGAATCTGAAAATGCTCCATCCACTGATCCATGCAGGCCTCGCAGATGTCCGCAGTCTGCATCATTCCATCCTTTGAGGAAAAATATCCCCAGACTTTTTCCAGATGAACATAGTCTTCCCTGTTCCTGTCAATCTGCGTATGTATCTTTTTCCCGCAGCAATTACAGTATACTTCCTGTTCTCTCTTCATGTACTTTTCCTCATATAAGATTCCGATTTTGTTCTTTGTATCATCATATCTCACAAATCATAAGCAAAGCATCTTCTGTCGGCTTCCGGTAAAAGCCTCTCCGCCTGCCGCAAAATTCAAATCCCACTCCATGGTACAGATTCTGCGCTGCCCGGTTGGACTCACGCACCTCAAGAAAAATCTGCCGCAACCCGCGCTGTCCGGCCGCAGCCGGTACTTCTTATATTAAAGCTGCTGCAACGCCGTCGCGGCGGGACTGCCGCGCCGCAGCAACATTTGTGATATCTCCTTCATCAGCGGAGACGTACAACCCGCAATAGCCAATCACATTTTCCAATACATCGCTTTCCCGCTCCGCCGGCTCGGATATAGCCACCAGGAAAATATTGTCCTCCTGCGCCAGGGCGGAGAAAAAGCCCGCCTCCGTCCAGGGTTCTGAAAAAACAGACCGGTCCAGGACAGTCACGGCAGGAACATCCTCCCGCTCCATTGGTCTGATATAAAATGTATCCATGACAGTCATTCTGCTTCAGATTGAATCTGCATGGCTCGTTGCTTGCGCTCACGCTCTGCCTGGGAAAGCCGCAGGTAATCCGGTTTATGCTCCGCCGCAGTTTCCACGCGACCCGAACGCGCATACTGCAGTCCCAGATAAGCCACAGATCCCGCACGCTGCTTATTCATATGAGCCGGCGCGAAAGAATAAGGCACTCTGCAGTTCTCGTTTATATAGGAAGAAAATACTGCTACGCCATCTCCAAGAAACACCACCGGTTGTCCGAGGCGGTTGATTTCCTCCACGATTTCACCAATTCCTACCGCACACTGTTCTTTCACGATCTTCAGTCCGTTTTCGACGAACCGGTAAATCCCGGTATAGGTCTGATTCCGTCTGGCATCCATAAGAGGGCAGATCAGATCCGCGCATCCCCAGAGATTGCAGGCCAGGGCGTCCACCGTCGGCACATGGATCAAAGGCTTGTCCAGAGCAAGCCCCAGCCCTTTCGCCGTGGCGGAGCCGATCCGAAGCCCCGTAAAGGATCCCGGCCCGGCAGACACAGCAATCGCATCCACGCTGTTCAGATCCAGTTCAAGCATCTTCGCCACCTCATCCAGCATCGGAAGGAGCGTCTGCGAGTGCGTTTTTTTATAATTGATCGTATATTCTCCCAGGAGATTCTCATCCTCCAGGACAGCGATTCCGGCCACAAGACCGGAACTTTCCAAAGCCAAAATTTTCATAATTTCATTGTTTCCTTCCACACCAGCCTGGTCACGACAGGCGCACCTCTTCCACCGTGACTCTTCGGTAATCGAGCCCTTTTGCCAGATCCTTCTCGATCCGGATCTCGCACCGATGCGCCGGAAGCAGCTCCTTGATGAGATTCGACCACTCAATCATGGTCACGCCATCCCCGTAAAAATAGTCCTCATAGCCGATCTCATCCATCTCCTCCGGGTCACCGATCCGGTACACATCAAAATGATAGAACGGCAGACGGCCTTCCTCATAAATCTGCAATATAGTAAACGTGGGACTGTTCACCGGCTCCGTGATACCCAGTCCGCGGGCGACCCCCTGTGTGAAGACCGTCTTGCCCACGCCCAGGTCTCCCACCAGAGTATATACGTCCCCCGCCTGCGCAACTTCCCCGATTTTTACACCCAGTGTGAACGTCTCCTCCGCCGAAAATGTCTCTCTTTGCATATTTAACCTCTATGTGTTTTCACACTTATCCGTCTTTTCCGTTTTTTATCCGGATATCATTATACTCCGCACTCCCCGAAAAAGAAAGTCAATTTTATCTTATTGAGCAAAGCAAGCAGAAACAAGGCCATCTGAAATTCATCCGATTAGCGCCCCTGAGAATCAAAAATATCCGTTCCGCGAGCTAACGCCAACATTCTCCACTCATGGAAAGATCATTGCCTAGCAGTTTCTTTAAGTATTGGCAACACAGTCTGAATATGACTTGACAGATAATTGACCAGACGCTCCCACCCCATCTTGCCATTTTTATTTCTCCCAAAATATCGTCTATATATCTCCTTTGTCCTTGATTGCACGCCACCATCTTGCATCCACAAATCCAAAACAGAGACTAACAGCTTTAATTCTTCTTTTTTGCTGTAAAAAGCATCAAACCGGTTTCCATATCCACGCATTTTAATAATCTGCTCCCGCAGCAACTTCACCGCCCCCAAAAACGGAGCGTCTTCGGGTCGGGACAATTACCGATTTAGTGGGAGCTGCTTTT
>JAJBTR010000049.1 GCA_020860745.1 Lachnospiraceae bacterium
TGACGAGCGGCGAATTGGATCGTGATGTAATCACGATATAATGAAAACACAGGAGGTAACTGCCATGGTGTATTTTGTGGGTGCCGGGAGCGGAGCTTCCGATCTGATCACAGTGAGAGGAATGAGACTACTGCAACAGGCGGATGTGATTATCTATGCTGGATCCTTAGTGAATCCGCAGCTTCTGGATTATGCAAGAGAAGGAACCAAAGTATATAACAGCGCGAAGATGACGCTGGAGGAAGTAATTGAAGTGATGCGGGAAGCGGAAGCGCGTCAGGCGATGACAGTCCGGCTTCACACGGGGGATCCCTGTATCTATGGGGCGATCCGTGAGCAGATGGATATCCTGGACGAGCTCGGGATTGCCTATGAGAGTTGCCCGGGTGTCAGTGCTTTCTGCGGCGCGGCGAGTGCGCTGAATCTGGAGTATACCTTGCCGGATGTCTCCCAGAGCGTGATCATCACTCGCATGGCGGGGCGGACACCGGTTCCGGAGAAAGAGGAGATTGCCTCCCTGGCAGCACACCGGGCGACGATGGTGGTTTTTTTAAGCACGGGATTGCTGGAACAGCTGAGTGAGCGGCTGATTGCCGGCGGTTATCATGCGGATACTCCGGCGGCGATTGTGTATAAGGCAACCTGGGAGGACGAAGAAAAATATATTTGCACTGTTGGAACTTTGGCGAACACAGCAAAGGAACATGGTATCACAAAGACAGCACTGATGATCATTGGGGATGTGGTGACGCACTCGAATTATAGCCGTTCTGAGTTGTACAACCCGGCGTTTTCTACGGAGTTTCGGGAGGCTTCTCAATAGGTTTGGGAGAAAAAGGAAGCTGGTTTAGTTTTCGATAAAGTGTTCTGTGCTTGTGAAGACAGGAGGAATAGTCATTTTGAGATGATTTGTTTTTAACCGGCATATCGGTACAGAGCGTAATTGAATAAACAAATGCGTCAATGCAATGGAAATAGAATAAGCAGGCGGAGGATATATTTTGGGTAAAATTTTTGTAGTGGGAATCGGACCGGGTTCCTATGAACAGATGACAATCCGGGCAGCGAACGTACTGGAAAGCTGTGATGTAATAGTTGGATATACAGTGTATGTGGATCTGGTGAAAGAGCATTTTGCGGAAAAAGAATTTCTCACAACCCCCATGACCAGGGAGGCGCAGCGGTGTGAGATGGCTTATGAGGAAGCGGTAAAAGGAAAAACCGTAGCGATGATCTGCAGCGGGGATGCCGGCGTGTACGGCATGGCCGGTCTGATGCTGGAGATTGGCGAATCCTATCCGCAGATAGAGGTGGAAGTGATACCAGGCGTGACAGCCGCGACCGGAGGAGCCGGTGTACTCGGCGCCCCGCTGATCCACGATTTTGCGGTGATCAGCCTGAGCGATCTGCTGACACCCTGGGAGACTATTGAGAAACGGCTGCTTTCTGCGGCGGAAGCGGATTTTGCTATCGTACTTTATAATCCGTCCAGCAAAAAACGTCATGATTACCTGCAGAAAGCCTGTAATCTGATGCTTCGGTATAAAGCGGCGGAAACAGTGTGCGGCACGGTTGCCAACATTGGGCGTGAGGGGGAATCGATGCAGCTTTATACGCTGGGTGAATTGCGTGATACGCAGGTGGACATGTTTACTACAGTGTTTATCGGAAATTCCCAGACAAAAGTTCTGGATGGAAAGATGGTGACGCCCAGAGGGTATCGGTTATGAGTACAGATCATGAGAAATTCTTTCATCAGATATCGCAGATACAACCAGTCTGCCGTGAATCCATGCAAAGAGCCAAAGCGCACTGGGACACGGTCGCGAAGCCCCTGGGAAGTCTCGGAAAGCTGGAACAGGCGGTTATTCAGATTGCGGGAATCTCGCGCAGTGAGAACGTGGATCTCTCAAAAAAAGGCTTGATTATCATGTGCGCGGATAACGGTGTAGTGGCCGAAGGCGTGACCCAGACGGGACAGGGAGTCACAGCTGTTGTGGCGGAGAATTTTCTGGTTCTGCGCTCCTGCGTAGCGATTATGTGCCGGGATACCGGAACGGATATTTTCCCCGTTGATATCGGGATGGCGGTTGATACGCCGAGAGTCGAGCGGCGCAAGATTGCTTACGGCACGAAAAACATGTATCGGGAGCCTGCGATGTCGAGGGACGAGACAATCGCTGCGATAGAGACAGGGATACAGCTTGTGAAGGAAAAAGCAGAGGCCGGTTATCAGATTCTGGCGACCGGAGAGATGGGAATCGGAAATACGACCACCAGCAGTGCGGTGACCAGTGTGCTCCTTGATGTGCCGGTGGAGACGGTGACCGGCAGGGGTGCCGGGCTTAGCAGCGCGGGGCTTACTCGAAAAATTGAGGTAATCAAAGCGGCGGTGGCAAAGCATCAGCCAAACCCGCAGGATCCAATCGACGTGCTGGCGAAGGTCGGCGGATTTGACATTGCAGGCCTTGCGGGAGTGTTTCTCGGAGGCGCGCTTTACCATGTTCCGGTTGTGGCGGACGGTTTTATCTCAACCGTGGCCGCGCTTATTGCGATTCGACTGGAGCCAAAGGCGGCAGACTATATTCTGGCTTCCCATGTCTCAAAAGAGCCGGCGGGACCGATGCTTCTCAAAGCCATTGGAAAGACGCCGTTCCTCACCTGTGATATGTGCCTGGGGGAAGGCAGCGGTGCAGTGGCGCTCTTTCCGATTCTGGATATGGCAGTTCATATTTACCGGGAGATGAGCCCTTTTGACGAGGCGGGGTTCGGGACGTATGTGCCGCTAGAGTGAATAAAAGAATGAATAAGATATTCAAATGTATTGGGGAATAGGAATCTCTTATGAGTGTGAAAACAGGAAACGGGAGAACGCACAATGATACTTCTGGTGACAGGCGGCAGCGGCAGCGGAAAGTCCGCGTACGCGGAGAGCCGCTGCATGGAACTGAAAACGCGGGAAATAGAAAGCGATCTTAAATGGACTTTTCCATGTAACTGTGAAAGCGCGGAACAGTTACGGAAAATGTTCTACGTGGCGACGATGGAGCCCTTTGGCGAGGAGGGGGAACGCAGGATCGCCCGACACCGGAAGTTGCGTGCAGGGAAAGGCTTCGAGACCCTTGAGTGTTATACGCATCTGGAAGAAGCGGATATCCCTGCCGGCGCGGTGGTTTTGCTGGAGTGTCTTTCCAATCTGGCAGCCAATGAGATGTACAGTGAGACCGGGCGGAAAGATGAAGTGGTGGGGGCTGTGATGGAAGGAATTCATCGTCTTGCCGGAAAAGCGGAGCACCTGGTCATTGTCACAAATAATGTTTTTTCTGACGGGATTTCTTACGATGATTCCACGAAGGAGTACCAGCGCGGTTTGGCGCGGGTTAATGCACAGACCGCAGGGATCGCCGATGAGGTGGTGGAGGTGGTGGCCGGAATCCCAATCAGGCTGAAATAGATAACAGAGGTGTTCCGGTCATAACCAAACTGCATGGTAAAATCTGAACTACTTATTTTACAAAGTCAGCAAATGTTTTTATACTGGTCTGTATAAGGAATTGCGTTGGGCGGGAATTTTTCTGCCCGGCTGATTAGGATAAAAGCAGTGAGGAGGATGTATAATGGGTAAATATGAAGATAATCTGGAACGTATCCGGCAGGCAGTCCGCTGTGAGCCGGTAGACCGCGTCCCGGTCGTGCCGTGCGCTAATGGTTATTATGCGAGAAGTCAGCATGTCCTGATGAAAGATTACATCACGGATTTTGATAAGGCATGTGACGCAAATCTGGCGGAGCATCTGACGGTGGACGCGGATGCGACACAGAATGTAATCTTTTCGCCGTACTTGCTTGGCACCCAGTGGCTTTCCAGGGCTGCGTTGCCGGGCATTGACCTGGGCGACGATGAGATGTGGCAGATTGTGGAATCCGAGAACATGCAGGCTGAGGAGTATGAAGATATCAAAGCCATGGGCTGGGATGCCTGGCAGGCAAAGTTTATCGCAGAGAAGTGCGATAACAACTGGGAAAATCTGAAGCCGTATTTTGAGGCAATTCCCCGGTCTTACGCAAAATTCTATGAGGCAGGAATTCCCTGCATCTGTGATTTCCTGATGATCACACCGTTTGAATATTTCTGCGGCGGACGTTCCCTGGAGTGCTTTTTCATGGATGATCTGATGGATGAGCCGGAGCTGATGCACGAGATTTTTGACATGGTGCTGGAGAGCAATCTGAAAATCTACCGGCAGCAGATAATCGATACCCATGCCCTCGGCGTGTGGATCGGCGGCTGGAGAACCGGCCCGGATCTGGTTTCCCCGAATATGTTTGATGAGTTTGTGTGGCCTTCTTTTAAGGCATGCTATGATCTGTGTGTAGAGATGAATGTCATCCCGATCTTCCATCTGGATTCGAACTGGACGATGAATATCGATAAGTTCAAGCGCCTGGAGGATAAGACCTATGTTCTGGCGCTGGATTCCAAGACGGATATCCGGAAATGCCGCGAGATCGTAGGTCCGGATGTGTGCATCCTCGGCGATGTTCCCTGTGAGCTGATGAGCTTCGGCACGCCGGAGGAAGTGAAAGACTATGTCACAAAGCTTCTGGAGGATATCGGACCGTGGGGATGTATGGTTGCCACAGGCTGTGATATTCCGTCGGATGCGAAGCCGGAGAACGTGAAGGCGATGAGCGAAGCTGCACATGAGTTTCTGGAGACACACCCGCAGAAGTAAACACGGCAACGGCCAGGAATGGCGGCAGTATGCAGAGATTTCTGATGTTGCTATTATAGAAAGAGAAATGCTATGTGAAACCTCAATGCTTTGGTTGACAAAGTGTTGAGGTTTTGTAGAAGAAGGAGAAGAGTAATATTATTGTATGGATGTTTTCTGGTAATGTCATACGTGATAGTGTTGGCTTTTTCAGGAAAGAAATATCGATATAATATATCGACTTTTTTGACAGGCGGGGAGTATAATTGTGGTAACAATTGATAAAAGGTATCCTTGATATCTGAAAGGAGACTGGCTTCAGATGACGATTACCCAGATTAAATATTTCATTACGGCGGCAAAATGCCTGAATTTCACCAAGGCGGCGGATAAGCTATTTATCACGCAGCCGGCGCTCAGCCGCCAGATTGCATCCATTGAGATGGAACTGAATATGCAGCTGTTTATCCGCAATAACCGCTCCGTGAAACTGACTCCGGCAGCAGTGGTTCTTCTGGACGAATTTGAGAAGATTTATAATGATTACAACCTTGCGGTGGCAAAAGCGCAGAGCAGTTTTGCAGGATTAAGCGGTGAGTTAAATATCGGCATTCTGGAGGGAGCGTATGTGGGAGACCTGTTTCCGGGTGTCCTGCAGCACTTCGCACAGTATTATCCGCAGGTAAAAAT
Organism: Lachnospiraceae bacterium; assembly: GCA_020860745.1. Lineage (GTDB taxonomy): Bacteria > Bacillota > Clostridia > Lachnospirales > Lachnospiraceae > Eubacterium_I. The sequence continues at coordinate 5,406 of JAJBTR010000049.1, forward strand.
AAACCTGCGCAACTACAGTTTCAATATGCTGATTGACTGGTTTGGCGCGGAGTGTGATACAGATATGTACCGCTTGTGGCATCCGGGCGCACACTTACATTCGGAATGGGCGGAATTTGAACCATATCACAAGAAAGGAAATGTGATCGGAAGCACACACCTTTCGAAAGAAATCGTAGGCGGACAGCCCACGGAGGCTACGCTGAAGTACCTGGATGCGCATGAGATTTACGGGGAGAAGCTGGATGAGGCGAAAGTGCGCGGAGACGTGGATGTAATATTATATGCATGCTGTGCCCTGGGAG
>JAJBTR010000403.1 GCA_020860745.1 Lachnospiraceae bacterium
CATTATTGATAATTCTTACATCATCTTTTTTCCCAAAAACCCATTGTCCCGCTTCCCTAGAGCACGCAAATCGGTAATCACAGAAATGATTCACAAACGGTTTGAACAAATAGTGTTGCCAAAGTACATGGCAAGATGTGCTATGTGAGTGTCCAATCACATTTTTTACCCCGCACGTTTTCGCAACTATAGCATCCATTGTCATACTGGCACTATTTTGGTGAATGTGGACGATATTATATCCATTTTCCTTAATCACCTTACGCAGTGCGCTCATATTAGCAAAAGGCTTTCTACTCCTAGAAGGTAACCTGTGGATATTTTCCCCCCCCGCTCCAGAATTTCATCATCAAACCGCTGCTTTTCAGCAGAGCAAGTAATGAAATCAAATTGAACTTTCGAGGTGTCAACATGACGATAATAGTTCATCACAACAGCTTCAACCCCTGCATATCCAAGGGAGCCTATGACTTGCAATACTCTAATCATATTGCACCTCCTACACACACGCTCTGGTCGAACCTGCTGTACACTGCACCATCCTTCGCAGCCTTCGCTACATACTCAAGTTTCTCCCCAGCCAACATCTGGATTACAGCCTTTGCGGAATCAGCACCAGCCTTAATGCTCAATGGTGCTCCACCGCCAAAGCGAGGATTGATTTCTATGTAGTAATCGTCACCGGTCACTTCATCCCGGATAAGCTGCACTGTGATTTGACCGCAGGGTTTAAAGTCCTTAATCAGCAGCTGCATTTCAGCAATCATGGTGTCGTCCTGGGTGATTCTTGTTTTCAGCACCTCACCGGCTCTGACAGCAATACGCTCTCTCGGCGTGATGTACACAGGATTTCCCTCGTAATTACAGAAGATATCAATGGTGTATTCTCTCCCTGAAATAAACGGCTGGATGATGTAGTCGCCAATCTTCTCAGCATACACTCGCAAATCCTCAATGCTTTTCACTTTATACGCATCAATACTGGAACTGCCATCCTTTGGTTTAATGAATGCCGGGAAGCCCACTGTGCCTTTCCTCATTTCATCTTCATATTTTTCTACCGAATTGACAGGCAGAGGGGATTTCAACCCAAGGGAAATGAAATAATCTGCTGTGTAATTCTTGTCTCTACATAGTTTGACCTTATCTACCGCACTGATAAAAACCTTAGTGCCTATAGCTTCAAAACGTTCCTTATTCTCTGCCAAGAGCAGAAGATCCGTATCGATGGTAGGAATCAAGCAATCCACACGCTCTTCTTTGCAAATCCGGAGAAGCTGTGGAATGTACTGCTCGTCCTTAATTCTGCAAACAATTTTCGTTTCATCACAGAATTGCAGTGCCGGAGCATCTATTACTATGTCTGCCCCAATAATCGTCAAATCTACATTCAGTTCATCCGCAGCTTTGCGGAAAGCCTGCATCAATTCCACTCGACGACCTACACTGGTGAAAAGTATCTTCATGCCACAGCCCTCCTATGCGCACTCACGCAGGGAACTGCGGATTGAATAATTACTGTGTCGTAATACCCCCCCACCATGGAATTTGATGGGTTTTGCGGGACTACCAACGGCTGTGCAATTATCAGGAATATCCCTGATAATTACACCACCTGCACCAACAATAGAATTAGTTCCAACTTTTTTCATTTGAATGATTTGGACACCTGTGCCAAGTTCTGAACAAGCACCAATATCCGTAAAACCCGACACATTCACGCTCGGATAAAGCGTTACAAAATCATGGAGAACCGCATCATGGCCAATCGTACAATCCAGGTTAATAATCACATGGTTTCCTATAAAGATATCCACTGTGATAATGTTTCCGGCACAGATGATTGTGCCTTCGCCTACTGCCACTCTATCTGAAATCAGTATACTGGGATCAATAAGGGTGGCATAATGCACCGCTCCCAGCTTCCCAATAACATTCTTTCTTATTCTGGAAGAACCAATCGCGCAAACAAAATATGAGTCCGGATAATCCGCTGCTTTATCGCAGCCACCCAAAACCGGATAGTCATCAACGGTCTTTCCCGCCATCTCCGGATTATCATCCAGAAATCCGAGGAAATTCCATGTGGGTTCTACTGTATTGATTCTTTCAGCAAGCCAAGCTACCTCTTTTCCAAAGCCACTGGCTCCTATGATAATTAAATCTTTTAGTTTATTTTTTTCTTTCATACAGTCGAACCCTCTTTTATATTCTCTTCATTCCCCATAAACTCTTCCATCGTGGCGCTCGTTTCACTGCTGATTCCCTCGCGCTTCACGAAAGCTTTCATCACAGTCATAAAAATAATCTTTACATCTAATGCAAAGCTGACATGATCCACATACCAGACATCGTGCTCGAACTTGTCTTCCCAAGAGGCTGTATTCCTGCCGTTGACCTGCGCCCATCCGGAAAGTCCCGGCCGGACTTCATGCCGCCGTCTTTTTTCTTCACTATATCTCGGAATATAACGAACCAATAACGGTCTCGGTCCCACAACACTCATATCCGATTTTAAAATATTGAACGCTTCCGGAAGTTCATCCAGGCTTGTGCTCCTGAGCCACTTTCCGAATTTCGTCAGACGGGCTTCGTCGGGCAGTAACTCCCCGTTTTCATCCCGCTCATCTGTCATAGTCCGGAATTTATATAGTTTGAATATCTTTTCATCCAGCCCGGGACGTTCCTGTGTAAATAAAACCGGGGAGCCCAATTTTATTTTTACAAGAATTGCGATCGCCGCATACAGCCAGCAAAACACTATGATGGCACCCATGGCGCAAATGATGTCCAGCAGTCGTTTTATGTATTTTCTGTACATTTTCCTCATCACAGCATTATGCAAAGCAGCTTCTGACGATCTCAATGATTTGTTCTTGCTCTTCTACCGTCATCTTATTATCGGAGGGAAGACACAGTCCCCGGTGAAAGATGTCCATACCGACATCCAGCGGCTTTCCATCTTTTCCTGCCGCTCCGCCGCTGATATAGGCGTTTGTCTTTGCCCTCCCATCTCCCTCTCTTGTCACGAAAGGATTCATCCGGTAAATTGGCTGCATATGCATCGGTTTCCAGATCGGACGACCCTCGGCGTTATACTTTGCCAGGGTCTCCAGAATCTCAGTAGGACAAGATTTTCCATGTTCTGCGAGGTAAAGAGATTCCTGTTCTCCCCTGACCTGTTTACACATGGCATCTTCCTCTATCAAGAGACAACTCAGCCAATAATTCGGCTCACTATTCTCAGCGTCAAACGGATTCATGCTCACAGGCAGATCTCGGAGCCCCTCCCTGTATCTCTCATAAATCGCTTTTTTCTGCGCGATATGCTCTTCCAGATGCGGAAATTGCCCTCTCACCACACCGGCAATCACATTGCTCATGCGGTAGTTGTATCCCAGTTCTTCATGCTGATACCACTGTGCGTTTTCCCTACTCTGTGTGGACCACTTCCGCACTTTGTTTGCGACCTCGACATCATCCGTAAGCAGACAGCCTCCCGCGGAACCGGTGATGATTTTATTTCCGTTAAAGCTGCACACGCCGACTGCCCCAAAGGATCCGGTCATCTTTCCTTTATAGGAAGCGCCAAGAGATTCGGCCGCGTCCTCCACAATTGCTGCGCCATGACGGTCACAGATGGTTTTAATTTCTTCAATCTTTCCAGGCGTTCCATATAGATGAGCTACCACCACGACTTTCACATCCGGGTAAATCTCAAATGCTTTTTCCAGAGCAACAGGATCCATATTCCAGGTATCATATTCTGTATCGATGAACACCGGAACGCCGCCCTCGTATACTACAGGATTGACGGTGGCATCAAAGGTCATATCAGAACAGAAGACATAATCTCCCGGCTTTACTCCCGCCACTTTCATCGCCATATGTAAAGCCGCTGTACCACAGGTCAGGGCCACTGCGTATCTGCAGCCAACTTTTTCAGCTGTCAGCCGCTCTACCTCATTGATGTTTGCACCTACGGTTGACATCCAGTTTGTCTCATATGCTTCTTTCATATAGTCCAGTTCTTCACCATGCATCGTCGGTGAACTGAGCCAGATTTTTTTATCAAATGGCTCAAACTGATTTATATTCATTAAACAATTTCCTCCAACTCATTTTTCGTATATTTAAGAAACGTCCTACCTGTCACTGAAAAAATTGTGCACAAAAATAAGAGCCCCTTTCAGACTCTTACTTTTTTATCTTCTATATCGGCATTCTATCCCTTAAAAAAGCTCTTATATTTCTGTATTAACTCTGGCTCCAGCCCATTTTCATGTAAATAGCACAGATAATACTTCAGATACTGATAACAGATAATCGCCGCGTAAGGGGATACCTGTGCTTTCTGTCCCAGCACACGGATCCATTCAAACGCATCAATAGGATAAACGTTACGCTCTTTCAGATCAGAAGTATACTGTTCAAAATAATCATGGATTTCTACATGGGCTGCATGGCTTATTCATTCAGTTTAAGTATCATCGGTTTATCCGTAGCATCTAAAGTCATATCGGAGCAGAATACAGAATCTCCCTGCTTTACTCCCACCACTTTCATCGCCATATGTAAAGCCGCCGTCCCGCAGGTCAGAGTCACTGCATATCTGCAGCCAGTTTTTTTCAGCTGTCAGGCGCTCTGCCTCATCAATGTTTGCACCTACGGTTGACATCCAAAGAGTCCCTTTCAGACTCTTACTTTTATTGGTCATTTTTTTGCCAAAACAAAAAAGACATAGCTTCGCCATCCACAACCCAGACTGTGGATATCCGCTACCGCTATGTCATCCGGCTCTGTGTTTTGTGCCTACGGCCTCAACCCACAGATATCCGGAATTTAATAATGATTCATAACCAAATTCTGAATCACGACGAAAATTAAATCGTACCTGAACCTTACGCCGACTGTGCAGTCAACTCTGCTTTCTTTTCGTGCTCTGTTCGTTCCACAGCAAACTCAAATCCGACTTCTATCTGCTGCAGTCTGTCAAACAGATCTGTTTCCAGAGTAATCCTGCGTTTGTGCTTGTTGATCTTTTTGATCAGTCCTTCTTTTCCTTTTAAAGGACCGTTTAAAACAGTGACTTTTGTGCCATCCAGCATAAGCTTCGAAAGACGGACAATCTGCTCTTCCCCGCCAAGCTGCAACAGGAAATCAACCTCTTCCTCCGTCAGCGGGACAATCTCATTTCCAACGCCAAGGACTTTTGTCATGTCGGGCATTTTATATAGATATTTCAAGACTTCCTCGATATGATCTGTGTCGAGAAAGACATATCCCAGGAAAATCCTGCGCTTTAAGGTGGTCCATTCCCCGTGAAACTTAAATTTTGCCTCGCTGTATGGGATGAAGTTTCTTTTTAAAATGGATTCCGGTATACGCGTGTTACACTGCTGAGCGATTCTCTCCTCAGTACCTACTCGTACCTGCATCACATACCACATACAATTCCCCCTTGTTTTCCGGTTCAGGCGAATCTGTTATATGATTCAAATCCAGCGCCACCTGACCCTGACTCATGTTTCCGATCTGGTTTTTTGTCCCATTAGGTAAAACGGACAGAATATGTATTCTGTCCGGTGTAAAGGAGTTTATTTCATGCTGATTTTTTGTTCGATAATAAGAAAT
>JAJBTR010000300.1:0-3921 GCA_020860745.1 Lachnospiraceae bacterium
GAGAATCGTAAAACCGGAGAAAAAGTCCGTAGAGAGCAGAAGAGTATACGGACGAAAATGGCCAAATCAGGGAAAAAGTCTGTAGAGAGCAGAGAGCATACGGACGAGAATCGTAAAACCGTGGAAAATAGTCCGTAGAGTACACAAATATACGGATATAAGTTATGTGCTGTGAGGAGGAATACATCATGGATAACGCAAGATTGATTAAACTGAGAGAAGAAATGAAAAAGCGCGGTATCGACGCCTATGTTGTGCCTACCGCGGACTTTCATGAATCAGAGTATGTGGGGGCATATTTCCGGGCGCGGGAATTTCTGACTGGGTTTACCGGCTCCGCGGGTACCGCTGTGGTGACGGCGGACAAGGCAGGGCTGTGGACGGATGGACGGTATTTTATCCAGGCCGCGGCGCAGCTGGAGGGATCCGGCTTTGACCTGTATAAGATGGGGCAGGAGGATGTGCCGGAGATTCCGAAATTCCTGAAAGAAGAGCTCCCTGAGGGCGGTGTCCTGGGATTTGACGGCCGTGTAGTCAATGCGAAGCTGGCGGAGACGTTTCAGAAGGTTGCAGAGAAAAAACAGGGCAGTCTGTATGTGACAGAGGATCTGGTGGACCTGATCTGGGAGAACCGCCCGGCAATGGCCTGTACGCCGACCTGGATTCTGAAGGAGGAATACAGCGGCGAGAGCACGGCCTCAAAGCTGAAACGTATCCGTGAGAAGATGGCGGAAGAGAAAGCGGAGTATCATATCATCGCCTCCCTGTATGATATCGCGTGGATTCTGAACCTCCGCGCGGATGATATTGAGAATGTGCCGGTGTTTTTGTCCTATCTGTTGATCGGACCGGATAAGGCAGCATTATTTATTCAGCCGGACGAGGCAGACGATGCAGTGCGCACGTATCTGGCGGACTGCGGCGTGGAGGTGGATACGTATTGGAACGTTTACGACGCGATAAAGAAACTGCCGGAGAACGCTTCCGTTCTGATGAACAGGAAAGTTGTAAATTACCGCATGGTATCTGCTTTGCCGGAGAGTGTGAAGATCATAGATAGAGTGGATCCTTCTGAGATGATGAAGGCGGTAAAAAATGAGACGGAGCTCGCCAACACGCGTCAGGCGCACTTAAAAGACGGCGTCGCCATGACAAAGTTCATGTACTGGCTGAAGACGAACGTGGGGAAAATCCCCATGGACGAGTACAGTGTTGGTTGTTATCTGGACAACCTGCGCGCAACCCAGGAGCATTTTCTGGATCTGAGCTTCGAGGATATCTGTGCCTACGGTTCCAACGCGGCTATGATGCACTATGCTGCTACGGAGGATCAGAAATCCGAGATTCATCCGGAAGGCATGTTGCTGGTGGATTCCGGAGGACATTATCTGGAAGGGACGACGGATATCACCCGGACATTTATTCTCGGACCGATCACGCCGAAGATGAAGCTTCACTATACCACAGTTCTGCGGTGTAATCTGGCGCTGGCTAATGTCAAATTTCTCTATGACTGCGGCGGCCTTTCCATGGATGTGGTCTGCAGAGGACCGCTCTGGGAGATGGGGATCGATTACCGCTGCGGCACGGGCCACGGCGTGGGTCATATCCTGAACGTGCATGAGGGACCGAATGGTTTCCGCTACAAGGTTGTGCCGGAGCGCAATGACAGCGGTCGGTTTGAGGCGGGCATGATCACTACGGACGAGCCTGGCGTTTATCTGGAGGGCGAGTACGGCATCCGCATTGAGAATGAGCTGATCTGCGTGAAGGATGAGAAAAATGAATACGGACAGTTTATGCGCTTTGAAAATATTACTTACTGCCCGATTGATCTGGACGGCGTTGACCCGGAGCTGATGTCTGCGCGGGAGAAAAAACAGCTGAACGATTATCATAAAAATGTGTATGAAAAAATAGCACCGTTCCTGAATGATGAGGAGCGGGATTGGCTGAAAGAGTATACGAGAGAAATCTGATGATGAGGATTGCGGGAGAAGAGAGATATAAGAGAGATATAAGAGAGAGATAAGTGAGATATAAGTGAGATAAGAAATCTCTGATTTCAGTAATCAAACTTATACAACGTAGGAAATCTCTGATTTCAGTAATCGAACTTATACAACGCAGGAAATCTCTGATTTCCGTGATTTAACTTATGCTGTGCAGCAATCCGCAGGTATCATCAGTAAGGAATTTCGATACAAGTTGAAGCAACAAACATGGAATGGAGACTCACATGAAAAAAATAGTTCTCATAGACGGTCACAGCATTTTAAACCGTGCCTTTTTCGGCGTTCCGGATCTGACTAATTCCGAGGGCCTTCATACGAACGCCATTTTCGGTTTCCTGAACATTATGTTTAAAATTCTGGACGAGGAAAAGCCGGATTATCTGACGGTGGCGTTTGACCGGAGTGAGCCGACGTTCCGTCATAAGATGTATGACGCTTACAAGGGCACCCGCAAGCCCATGGCGGAGGAGCTGCGGCAGCAGGTTCCTGTGATCAAGGAAGTGCTCCACGCGATGGGAATTGTGACGGTGGAGCAGGCCGGTTATGAGGCGGATGACATCCTGGGCACGATTGCGGGGCGGGCCGAGGGTGAAGGGCTGGCGGTCAGTATCATCTCCGGCGACCGGGATCTGCTGCAGCTGGCCACGGATAAGGTCAAGATCCGGATTCCGAAGACAAAAAAGGGCGGGACCGAGATCGAGGATTATTATGCGAAGGACGTGGAGGAGCGGTATCTGGTTACGCCCACGCAGTTTATCGATGTGAAAGCGCTGATGGGAGACAGCTCAGACAACATTCCGGGGGTTCCGGGTATCGGGGAAAAAGGTGCGACCAATATCATAGCGGCGTACAAAAGTATAGAAAACGCGTTTGCCCATGTGGATGAAATCAAGCCGAAACGGGCGCAGAATGCGCTGGCGGAGCATTTTGATATGGCGCAGATGAGTAAAAAGCTGGCTGCCATCGAGACTAACGCGGCGATTGATTACGATATGGAGTCTGCAGCGCTGGGAGATTTTTACACGGAGGAAGCATATTTCTGGTTTAAACGTCTGGAGTTTAAACAGATGCTGCTTCGTTTTGACCGTCAGAAAGAGGAAGAAGACCCGGTGGAGAATTCTTTCCGGGTTGTGGCGGACCGGGCGGAAGCGGAGCAGTTTTTCGCGGAGTTTTCCGCAAAAAAAACAGTGATAGTTCTGCTGGAGAATACAGCCTTGCTTTTAGACAGAACCACTGCGCGAAATCGTGGTAATTGTTCGGTTGAGCAGACAGCCGGAGGGAATTTCGATAATCAATTGAAAGAGCAGACAGCCGGAGGGAATTTCGATAATCAATTGAAAGAGCAGGCAGTCGGAGGAAATTTCGATAATCAATCGAAAGAGCAGGCAGCCGGAAATAATCGCGGTAATTGTCTGTCAGGGCAGACAGAAAGCGAAGGCGGACAGATGACGCTGGATATGGCGATGCTGTCCGGAGAAGAGGGGTCCTCTTCAGTGCTGCGGATTATATCGCCTGCGGAGTACCATTTATATGGTATTGCATTGACCTGTATTGATGCGGCAGAAAAAGACGCTGCGGATAAGTCTGCGGAAAAAAATGTGCCGGGAAAAAATCTGCAGACAGAGCAGCGCACCTTGCCGGCTGCCTGCGTTGTCACATATATCCCATGTACGGAAGAAATCCCTTTGGCCTGGTTGAATGAAAAGCTGCAGCAGGTGTGCGATGCCTGTGATACGATCATCACTCCGGACTTGAAAGCGCTGCTGAAGCATGTCTCTTTGGATGAACCTGGGGATGCAAACCGGTGCGGCGCGAAGAGACTGGGACTCGCAGAAGCTGACGGGAGCGAGGCGAAGAGATCTGAGCCCGAGCGTGCAGATGAGAATGCGTTACAGGAATCTGAGCC
>JAJBTR010000300.1:4021-5616 GCA_020860745.1 Lachnospiraceae bacterium
ATCTGAGCCCGAGCGTGCAGATGAGAATGCGTTACAGGAATCTGAGCCCGAGCGTGCAGATGGGATTGCGTCAAAGAAGTCTGAGCAGGCAGACGCAGGTGCAATATGCATGTCCGGGATGAAGCGTGAGGGAAAGAAGGACATTATCGATGTATCTCTGGCAGCCTACCTCTTAAACCCGCTGAAAAATGAATACTCCTACGATGACATCGCGAAGGATTATCTGGGGCGTATGATTCCGGCGCAGGCGGATCTCCTCGGAAAACGGAAGCTGGAGAAAGCGGTGAAGGAAAAGCCGGAAGCGGTGGTTCGAATGGCTTCTTATATGGCGTACACAGCTTTTTATGCAGCCGATCCTCTGCTCTCTGCACTGGATGAGAACGGGATGGGGCGCTTGTACCGGGAGATTGAACTGCCATTGGTCTATGTCCTGGACTCCATGGAGCAGGAGGGCGTTCTGGTTGACGGCGATGCATTACAGGTTTACGGGGAGCAGCTGGTCGGGAGAATTGCAGAGCTGGAAGAAAGCATATACGAACAGGCGGGAGAGCGCTTCAATATCAACTCACCGAAGCAGCTCGGTGTGATTCTGTTTGAAAAGCTCCGGATGCCCAATGGGAAAAAGACGAAAACCGGTTACTCCACAGCGGCGGATGTGCTGGAAAAGCTGGCGCCGGAGTATCCGATCGTGTCGGATATCCTCGAATACCGGCAGCTTACCAAGCTAAAATCTACCTACGCCGAGGGACTTCGCACCTGCATCGCGGCGGACGGGCGGATTCATACGACGTTCAACCAGACGATCACGGCGACGGGACGGCTGAGCAGTACGGAGCCGAATCTGCAGAATATTCCCATCCGCATGGAACTCGGGCGTCTGATCCGGAAAGTTTTTATTCCAGCAAAAGGCGCGGTGTTTATCGATGCGGACTATTCTCAGATTGAGCTCCGGGTTCTGGCGCATATGTCCGGGGATCAGAATCTGATCGATGCTTACCGCCATGCGGAGGATATCCACAGAATCACGGCATCCCAGGTGTTTCATACGCCGGTTGATGAGGTGACGCCGCTACAGAGAAGGAATGCAAAGGCGGTGAATTTTGGTATTGTATATGGCATCAGTTCGTTTGGATTGAGCCAGGATCTGAGTATTTCCCGCAAGGAGGCGGAGCAGTATATCAAAAATTATTTTGCCACGTTTCCCGGTATCAGGGAGTATCTGGACCGGACAGTAAAGGACGCGAAAGAGAAAGGGTATGCCGAAACGATGTTTGGGCGCCGCCGGCCGGTGCCGGAGCTGTATTCCAGCAACTTCATGCAGCGGCAGTTCGGGGAGCGCATCGCCATGAATTCCCCGATCCAGGGAACCGCGGCGGACATTATTAAGATTGCCATGATCCGGGTATACCGGAGGCTGAGAGAAGAGGGAATGAAATCAAGGCTGATTCTGCAGGTGCATGATGAGCTTCTGGTGGAGACGGCGGCCGATGAGGCGGAGCAGATAAAACAGATTCTCAGCGAGGAGATGCACCATGCGGCGGAGCTTTCCGTGGACCTGGAAGTCGATATGAATGCGGGAGAGAACTGGTTTGAGG
>JAJBTR010000372.1 GCA_020860745.1 Lachnospiraceae bacterium
GCATATAATCACAGGAAATTCGATGTTCTGTCAAAAAAGCGCCCAGCTGATGCAGATACGCCGCCTTTTTCTCCTGCCCATGAAATTCTTTCAGCGCGAACAGGCCGGTATCGGTCTCGCAGATCAGAATGCCCCTTCCCTTGTAAAACTTCTCTGTCGTCGCCTGCTGTTTTTCCAGAACCTGCTCCACCTTAAAATACACAAAAACACCCCTTCACATAAGAGTCCGCGCTTACATGCGTCTTTTTCATCTTATGAAAAGGGGCGGAAAAGTATGCTTGCGGGCAAAAATATTTGCCGCAGAATGACATACGTTATCCATCTTATATTTCTGTTGTCTTTGTTTCAGGCTATTCCCGGATTTGACTTATTTAAGCATGATTCCTTTGCAGAAAAATCCCTACGCATCCTCACCATACAGATTCCCGCGATATCTGCCAAGCAAAATTTCCCTCCGGTTCAGCTCCGGCTCATCCAGGACCTCCTGCAGCATGAGGTTTAAGACCCTGCCGATCTCCGGTCCGGGCGTCAGCCCCGCCTCAATCAGGTCAGAACCGGTCACCGCAAGGTCTTTCAGGGAAAGACATTCCTCTTTCTCTTGAATAACGCGGTAAATCCGCTCATACTCCTCCAGATATTCCAGTTTTTCTTTTTTGAAATAATCGCTCTGTGCCAGAATATCCGCGCGCTTGACGGCGAACAGATCCGGATACTGGGCTTCCCCGTTGCGGTAGATCGCGCGGCGCACGTTCCGCTCAGTCAGCGGCAACGGACGGTCGTCGTGCGCCCGCACCAGAGCCTTCACGCGCGTGATCGTATCGTTATCAAACTTCAGCCGCCGCAGAATCCGTCCGGTCATCTCCGCGCCCAGCTTCGGATGTCCGTGAAAATGATCGATACCATCCTCATCCTGCGTGATGCAATCCGGCTTCGCCACATCGTGAAACAACATAGTCAGCCGGAGCACTCTTTCCTGCGGCACCTCCGACAGAGACCGGATCGTGTGCTCCCCGACGGAACCGCAGTGGTGCGGATTGTGCTGCGGCGTCCGCATCATCCGGGAAAATTCCGGCAGAATCACATCCGCCATACCGGTCTCATAGACTGCGCGCATCTCCTCCGGGTGCGGGGATGTCAGAAGCCTGACCAGCTCCGTCTGAATCCGCTCCGCACTGATTTTAGAAAGGTTGCCCGCCAGGGGCGTGATCGCCGCCCGGGTATCCGGATCCAGTTCAAATCCCAGCTGCGCGGCAAAACGCACTGCCCGCAGCATGCGCAAGGCATCTTCACCGAAGCGATCCTCCGCCTTTCCGACACAGCGGATAACCCCCCTCTCCAGATCACCCAGGCCGTCAAAGGCATCGACAAAACCGGTCTCATCATTGTAAGCCATGGCATTGATGGTAAAATCCCTGCGCTTTAAATCCTCCAGAAGATCTGCGGTAAAAACCACCGACTTCGGATGCCGCGCATCCTCATACTCCCCGTCAATCCGGTAAGTCGTCACCTCAAAGCCCTCATGATCCAGCATCACCGTCACCGTACCGTGCTGAATGCCGGTATCTATCGTATAACAGCGGGAAAACAGCCGAAATCCGCCCTTTCCGTGCGGTGCTTCATCTTCAGACGCACATGTCATACGGGAATCTCCGCCTCCCGCACGCCGGAAAATCTCCTTCACCCGTTCCGGCTTCGCAGAGGTCGTGATATCCCAGTCCTGAGGCTCGCGCCCCAGCACAACATCCCGGACACAGCCGCCCACCGCATAAGCGTCATAGCCGGCTTGCTGCAGTTTCTTTATAATAAATAATACTTTTTCCGGCAAATTGATTCTCATACAATTCCTCATTTCTAATACAAGCCAAAAACAAAGATACAGGTCTATCTCACGCAATAACGTACGCAAAGAAAAGCCGGGGCTTCTCTGAGCGAGACGGTAGGCAGATTTGCAAAATTTTTCGAGTATAGTGACTGGTTTCGGAGCACTGTCTGAGCCTGCCTGCAGGCGAGTTTGCGGAGAAATCAGTCTATAAACGACGGAGAAAAATGAGCAAATCAACGTGTCTCGTACAGAGAAGACCCGGCTTTTCTTTACATTGACTTAATTCTGTACTAGTAGCCCGTATTGTAATTCCATGTGCATTCTGCTTGCCTGTTTCGCCGATAGCACGACGCAAAAATCCTCGACGTAGCCCGCTACGCCTGCGGTTTTTGTATCGCACTCTCGACAAAACATTCTGCGCATTATGCACAAGTACTTACGATACGGTCTACTAGTAAGCCCGTCCCCAGTAAACCAGCTTCTTCGCCGGCCTCCCGCAGCAGACACAGGTCTCAGCAATCTGCTCCTGATCGTCAAACGGCATACACCGGGAGGTTGCGCCGGTCTCTTCCTTGATCTTGTCCTCGCAGGCCTGATCGCCGCACCACATACCGCGGATATAGCCCGGTTTGGAATTCACAATCTCACAGAACTCCTCATAGTCATGGGCGTCATAGATATGAGAATCGCGGTGCGCTTTCGCCCGCTCAAACATATCCTTCTGAATCTGATCCAGTAGCTGCGGAATCACGGTTTCCACCTCATCCAGAGCAACCACAATTTTTTCTCTGGTATCGCGGCGAACCGCCACACAATGATTCTCCGCGATATCCCGCGGTCCCAACTCAATACGGAGCGGAATGCCGCGCATCTCCTGCTCAGAGTACTTCCATCCCGGACTCTTATCCGAGTCGTCCAGTTTCGCCCTGCAGACCTTGCCCAGACGCTCTGTCAGCGCAGCACAGGAATCCATCACGCCCTCTTTGCGCTGCTGCACCGGAATCACCATCACCTGGGTCGGAGCCACCGCGGGCGGAAGTACCAGTCCGGAGTCATCCCCGTGCACCATGATGATTGCACCGATCAGACGGGTCGTCATGCCCCAGGAAGCCTGATGCACATACTTTAACTGGTTATCTTTATCCGTATACTGAATACCAAACGCCTTCGCAAATCCGTCGCCGAAATTGTGGCTGGTGCCGGACTGGAGCGCCTTGCCGTCATGCATCAGAGCCTCAATCGTGTAAGTGGCCTCTGCACCGGCAAACTTTTCCTTCTCCGTCTTCTGCCCGCGGATCACCGGAATCGCCAGGAAATCCTCCACAAAATCCGCGTAGAGATTCAGCATCTGGATGGTTCTCTCCTCTGCCTCCTCTGCCGTCGCATGAGCGGTATGTCCCTCCTGCCACAGGAATTCTCTCGACCGGAGGAAAGGACGCGTCTCCTTCTCCCAGCGGACAACGGAACACCACTGATTGTATAACTTCGGCAGATCGCGGTAAGATTCAATATCATTTTTATAAAAATCGCAGAACAGCGTCTCCGAGGTCGGCCGCACACAGAGCCGCTCCTGCAGCTCATTCATGCCGCCATGCGTGACCCAGGCCACCTCCGGCGCGAATCCCTCCACATGATCCTTCTCCACTTCCAGAAGGCTCTCCGGGATAAACATCGGCATGTAGACATTCTCCACGCCGGTCTCTTTAAATCTCCGGTCCAGTTCACGCTGGATATTCTCCCAGATCGCATAACCCGCCGGCTTGAAGATCATGCAACCGCGGATACTGGAATAATCCATCAGTTCCGCTTTTTTTACGACATCTGTATACCACTGGGCAAAATCCACATCCATGGATGTGATCGCCTCGACCAATTTCTTTTCCTTTGCCATAACTTCTTTTCTCCTTGTGCTTTGATTTCCACTGTTTTCTGATTATAGCACAGGAAATCACGGAAAGGAAGAGTAGTTTTTATCGTCACTTCGCAACATGCATCGTAACTGTTCAGTGCCTTCACAGTTACGGGGAAAAGCCCATTAAAAATCGCTGCGCGATGGGACTTTTCCCTGTGTCATTTACGTCATCAGACGCACTTCGCAGCAAGTGCGAAGTACTATCCTGAATAGTTACCATGCATCAATGTACCGATAAAGATCGGGATATCTTCCTCACAGTCAACGATCATATATACAAAAGGTCTGTCCAGATAAACAGTACGCACATCCGCTTCCACCTCAACCCCGTTAACTGTTTCTACCGCTGTCGCAGCGCCGGCTTTTGTCCCTTTCGCATCCACCGTGATAGATGTCTTATGAATCACGCGGTTGATAAAAATATTCCCTTTTGTGGATGTTCCCAGACCGGAAAAATCAGCCTTCGCCTCGTCAAAGGCATCTTCCATTCCCATCTGCACCAGAAGATCACTCATCTCCAGACCTGATTCACTCTCAAACTTCGGAATAGCCGCCTCTACCGTGACAGATTCAGGATGATTCAACATTTCCCTCAAACTATCGCCGGTCAGAGATTCCACATACTCCTCTACCGTCACACCTTCATCCGGAAGCAATGCCACAAAAGCATAAGAATAATCCTCATAATATTTCACAAACCCGGTTGCATTTTCCGATTCCAGATAATCGTATTCCTCCGAATACATCATCTGCACGCTCTCCACGGTGCCATCTTCCGCAGTAAACTCCCCGTCTCTTATCTGGCTCTTATCGTAGACAGTCTGCCATTCCGCATCAAACGAGAGCGAGTTGACCAGATACATCACCGCATCTTCCGGAATCTCGCTGACGATTTCTTTGATCATGCCGTCCGTATTCACACGAACCCATTTGTTGATATCCTTTACGGTACCCTCGTCAAAAGCGGTCTGATAAATCCCTGCTTCATAATAGTTCGCGTTTGTCTGAAGGAAATCCTGGTTTACCGTAAAACGTTCATCATCCGTAAGCCAGATGGAATTCGCTATATTCACCTGATATTTTTCATCCGAGGGCAGCATGTTCCTGTACGCACACAGATACTGGTTCCATTCCTCCGCAGACAGTCCCAGAACCGCCTCCATCTGCTCCTGCGTATCGCCTTCCGCACCGTTTGCTGTCATAGACAGGGCAAAAAGCATGGATACCGGGGAAATCAGAATATTTTCTCCCTCCGCCTCACACTGCTGAAAAAGACGAACTGCAAAATCCGTGGCCGCCTCTGAGTCACCTTCTTTGACAGATGCATTCCCGGCAACCATATCGTCCGCTGAAATATCCGTCATCAGATCAGCTGACTGCATCGTCCTGCTGCTTCCGCATCCCTCAAATACCGTACCTCATAAGATAATGCCTGCCAGACCAGCTGTTCCAAACCCCAAACGTGCGGAATGTTTTCTTATTTTCATAATATCGCACCTACCCCGCACAGCTCATTAAAAAATATAGATTTTTCTTTATCTATAATAACGTGCGCTGCGCTCCTTTTACTACAAAAAGCACGATAAAAATCAAATTAACTTCTTTTGTTTCTCCCTCGAACTCATCATCAAAACGTTGTAGTCTTTCCGTATAATTACAATCAAAATATTCCCTGATAACGTCCAATCTGAAAAGCCAGCACATCACGTTCCTGTGACGGTTCTTCTCCCTTCAACCATTCCAATGCGGCCGTACAATCCAGACGAAACCCCAGGCCAAAATACTGAAACATTTTCTCATGAGAACCGCTGAATGGTCTGGCAGTCACTCTTTTTACATTCTCTGCAATCGAAATATGGCGATTCACGCTCTGGTTTGC
>JAJBTR010000134.1:0-2409 GCA_020860745.1 Lachnospiraceae bacterium
TACTGAAAAAACATTGAAAAATCAAGCATTTTATGCTTGACACAATAGGGAGGTGATCCGGATGGCGGTGTTAAAAAGCGCAAAACAGGAAAAATTTGTGCAAAACTTAATAGCAGGAATGAGCCAGCGGCAAGCCTATTTAGACGCATATCCGAATTCAAACCAATGTAAAGATGAAACTATTGACAATAAAGCGTCAAGATTGTTTAGAAATAGTGAGATTTGGGCTAGGTATCAGGAAGTTCAAGAGCAACAAAAAGAAGCTGCTTTACTGACCAGATGGGAGAAGTGGAAAATTCTTGCTGACATTGCCAGAAACAGCAAGAATGATACACCAGATAGAATACGCGCTATTGATACCGATAACAAAATGGAGGGTGAATATATCAGCAAAGTTGAAATTTCCAAACAACCAGAGGATGATTCCCTAACAGGGATAAAAAGTAATAGAAATTTTGCCATTTTGCGCAAGATTTCGTTCTTAAGTGTCTAAGAGAAATGGAGGCATACTTTGAACAGCGAAAAGAAAGCGGTTCTCGACCTCCTGTGGAATGAACCATATAAAATCGGACACTGGGTTGGATTTAAGGACCTAACCGCTCTGCATAATGAGTGGCTACGGTCCTTTTTGTATGCAGATAAGGATCAGACATTGCTGGCACACCGCGGCAGTTACAAAACAAGTGACCTGTCCTTGTTTCTGGCGATTCATTGCGTAATCAAGCCGAACGAAAATATTATTTTTTTTTCGAAAAACAGATGATGATGTCGGTGAAGTGATCCAGCAGACCCAGAAGATCATGGAAACCGGGTGTATGCAGCAGATCGCTCAGATACTACACGGGAAAGGGTTTAAATTTACCAGGAAAACTAATTCTGAGATTGATACTTCCTTAAGAACATCCATCCATGGAGCGGCGCAGGTGATCGGGCTTGGAATCGGGACCAGCATCACGGGGAAACACGCAGATATAGTGGTCACAGACGATATTGTAAATATAAAGGACCGTATCAGCAAGGCAGAGCGCGAGCGGACTAAAATGCAGTATATGGAGCTGCAGAATATCAAAAACCGCAGTGGCCGTTTTATCAATACCGGCACGCCATGGCATAAAGAAGACGCGATCAGCATCATGCCGAATGTCAGACGGTATGATTGTTATTCCACCGGACTGATTACGCGGGATAAACTGGAAGAACTGCGACAATCTATGTCAGACAGCCTGTTTGCTGCGATCTATGAGTTAAAGCACATCGCTGATGCAGATGCCATGTTTAAGAATCCGCAATTTACTACAGAGGAATCCAAGATATATGGCGGTGTGGCACACATAGACGCTGCATATGGCGGTTCAGATGGCACAGCCTATACAATTATGCATAAGTTGTCAGATGGGCGGATTATTGGCTTCGGGAAGCGCTGGGACAGGCATGTGGATGACTGTTTGCATGAGATAGGAACATATCATAAACAGTTCCGCGCCGGTTCTGTTTCCTGCGAGAAAAATGCGGATAAAGGATATCTGGCAAAAGAACTGCGTAAACTTGGATTTGTTGTGAACCCTTACAGTGAGGCAACCAACAAATTTGTAAAAATATCGACATATCTGCGGAGGCATTGGAACGACATTACATGGCTGGAAGATACAGATCCAGAATACATCAATGAAATCCTGGATTACAGTGAATTTACAGAACACGATGATTCGCCAGATTCGGCGGCCAGTTTACTGCGGAAACTAGAAGAAAAAGGATGGATATACTGACATGCTCACAGTAGAAGAAATCAGACTGTTCATAGATGAAGATGACGCATCTGTGAAGAAAATACATGCAAGGCAGGGTGAGCGGTACTATGAAGCCGATCACGATATCCGGCAATACCGACTGTTTTATTTCAATGCGGACGGTGACCTGGTCGAGGATAAGACCCGTTCAAATGTGAAAATCCCGCATCCATTTTTCACAGAACTGGTTGACCAGGCAACACAGTATATTCTTTCCGGAGATGAACCGTTCGTGATGGCAGATGACCCTGTTCTGCAAAAGGAACTGGATGATTATTTCAATTACAACGACGATTTTGTTTCTGAGCTATCAGATCTGATCACGGATTGTCAGACAAAAGGCTTTGCGTATATGTATGCATTGAAAGGCGCGGATGACAAACTGCATTTCACCTGCGCAGATGCTATTGGCGTTGTGGAAGTAGAATCCCGGTTTGCAGATGACGGAAAGGATCATGTGATTTACTGGTATGTTGACCGGATTGACAAGGATGGCAACCGGATCAAAAAAATCATGGACTGGGATGATGAACAGACGTTTTTCTATATCCAGAAAGAAGACGGTGACATCGAAAAAGACCCCAATGCGCTGCTGAATCCCCGTCCACATGTTGTTTATACC
>JAJBTR010000134.1:2419-5594 GCA_020860745.1 Lachnospiraceae bacterium
ATTACCGGGGATAAGAATACTTACTGTGAATCATTCGGGTTCATTCCGTTCTTCCGGCTGGACAATAACAAGAAGCAGTTCAACAATTTGAAGCCGATCAAAGACCTGATTGACGATTATGACATCATGGCTTCCAGTCTGTCCAATAATCTGATTGATTTTGACACACCTATTCATGTGGTCAAGGGCTTTGACGGTGATAATCTGGATGAATTGCAGCAGAACTTGAAAACAAAGAAGATTGTCAGTGTCAGTGATAACGGTGGTCTGGAAGTCCGCACGGTTGATGTACCCTATCAGGCAAGACAGGCGAAACTTGACCTTGATGAAAAGAATATCTATAGATTCGGGATGGGTTTGAACAGTTCCGGTCTGAAAGACACATCCGCCACAACCAACATTGCAATCAAGGCGGCTTATTCCCTTTTGGATTTGCGGTGTAACCGTCTGGAAGTGAAGATTAAACGCTTCCTGCGACAGATCGTGAGGGTGGTTGTGGATGAGATCAACCAAAATGACGGTACAGATTATCAGGCGGATAGCGTCTATTTCCAGTTTACACACGAAATCATGTCGAATGAACAGGAAAATATCCAGAACGAAAAGAAGGAAGCTGAACGGAAACAGGTTGAAATTAACACCCTTCTGGGGCTAACATCTGCGCTGGATGAGGAAACTATCCTGCGGCAGATCTGCGAGGTACTTGATGTTGATTATGAAGGAATCAAGGAACGGCTTCCGGAAGACCAGGAAGGCGAACTAATAAATGCCCAGCAGAATCTAAACAATATTGCTTTGAACGGTGAAGAGGGTGGAAATGATGACGAAGGCACAGAAGGAAGTGCAGCAGGCGCATCTTGATGAAGAAAAGAAAGTCATCCGCCAGTTAAAGCTGATATACGGGCAGGCACAGGATGACTGTGTGAATAAAATCATTGATCTTGCCCGCCGCAGGGATATGGAGAATCTGCAGAGCATCATCTACCAGAAACAGTACCAGGAGGTGTTAAAAAAACAACTTGATGGGATCCTGGATGCTCTTCAGGGTGAAGAATTTGAGACAGTGGCGGATTATCTGGCTGCCTGTTATGAAAACGGCTACGTTGGTGCCATGTATGACATTCACCAGCAGGGGGTTCCGGTCATCCAGCCAATAGACCAGTCGCAGGTTGTAAAAGCGGTCCAGACAGACAGCCAGATTTCAACAAACCTGTACACCAGTCTGGGAGAGGATATATCAGACCTTAAGAAGAACATCCGCACAGAGGTTTCACGCGGGATCGCTAATGGTTCATCCTGGCTGGATGTAGGTGCAGCACTTGCAGTAAAGATGACCAGCCCCAATAAAAAAGCCTTGAATAACGCTATCCGGATCGCCAGGACAGAGGGACATAGGATCCAGAATGAAGCACAGCTGGATGCCATGAATGAAGCTGTAGATAATGGTGCAGATGTGGTAAAACAGTGGGATGCCACACTGGACGGAAGAACCCGCCCGGATCACCAGAGGGCGGACGGCCAGATCAGGGAGATGGATGAGTATTTCGATGTCGGCGGCGAAAAGATGAAAGCCCCCGGCGTTGGTGGTTCTGCAAAACAGGTTTGTAATTGCCGGTGCTGTATAAACCAGAGGGCAAGATGGGCACTGGATGAGGATGAACTGCAAACGCTGAAAGACCGCGCGGCGTATTTTGGTCTGGATAAGACAAAGGATTTTGAAGAATTTAAACAGAAATACTTGAAAGCGGCAAGTAAGAATAGTACAATATCAGCAGATGATCTCTTACCCGGATATCAAAATGCTGTAATATCCAAGACAAAATTTACAGAGTATGCATTAAATCCGAAAAAAGACGCAAATAAGGCGCAGGCCTTTCAAGAGGCCTTGGGATATAATATATCTAATTACCAAGATTTGATTAGTAATATCCAAGAGCATATTAGTGAATATAAAGCAAACCAGTAAAGGTAATAATGGATATGGAGATCTATATGAAGTCGTAATGAATCTAACAGGAGCTAATGGTAAAAATGCGAATGTTTGTACGGCATGGATAAAGGAATATACTAACTCTGATCCAAGATTAACGAGCGCATATGTAACCAAGAAAGGGGTGAAGTAAAGATGTCGGCAATCAAACAATATGATAAAGTGCAGTTAGATGATGGCAGAGAAGCAGTAGTTGCTGAAGTATTGGGTGACGGAAAGGCTTTTATTGCAGACATTGATATCGGTGGCGATTATGACACTGATACAATTTATCCTGAACAAATCAGAAAAATAATAAATTAACCGTCTGAGTTTCTTTGCAGGCGGTGTTTTTATAAATAAAATTTTTAATTATTAATAGAATTCAAGATAATGGGAAGTGGTATATTTACCTGGAGGAGATGATATGAAAGAGCCAGATTACGCTGAGGAACAGAGAAAACGGCTTACACAGATGGTCACATTCAAACCTACGGGCGAAAAACGAGAATTCACAGAAGAGGAAAAGAAAAAGAATGACGAAGATATGGAGCGACTCCTGCGGGAATCCGGCGTAATAAAACCGGATGAAGACTGGGTGAAAGTCGGTATGAATGGTGATGTCCCCGTGTATGAAACTGTGAAGAGAGGATCCAACAATGGCAAGAAATGATTATCATGTGATCGTGTATCAGATTCTGGCGTATTTATACCAGTGTTTAAAGTCCGGAAGCGATGTGGATGCAAAGATGCTGGAATACAACAGCAGACTGATCAAAGCCGGTAATGAAACATACTGGAATTATATTATGTGGAATATGTATCAGAGCGGCTTGATTGATGGAATTGTGTTCGGGCATCTGGATAATCTTCGATACCCTATCCCGCAACAGCTGGAAAACTGCCAGATCACACCGATTGGCATAGAATATCTTTGTGATAATTCTTTTATGGAAAAGGCGAAGCGGTTTCTGAAAGATGTAAAAGAGATCACACCATTTATTTAAAACAGAGAGAACCGTACTGATTACGGTTAAAAGGCACTTCTGAGGAGGTGTCTTTTAATTCGATTATTTAAGGGCTGAGCGATATGCAAGGCTCTTTTATATTGTCCAAAAATCGGTCATGACATATAAACTGATCCGGAATTTGCGCAGGCTGAGCAGATAACAGCCACCCGGTCGGCACGCAGCCAACGGAGAAAGG
>JAJBTR010000256.1 GCA_020860745.1 Lachnospiraceae bacterium
GCGGATGCCATGGCGGAGGAGCTCGGCTGCGAAGCGGTTCCCACCTCAGAGCGGATCCGCGGCTACACGGACACCCTTTTTCTTGGCGGCGCCATCTATGCGAGTAAGCTCGACCCCAGCATCCTTGGTTTTATCACACGTCTGGACCGCCGGCAGGTGGGTAAGATCATCCTCTTCGGAGATGCTGCCATCGGCGACCCCTGCAAGAAAATGCGCAAGGCACTGATGGATAAGGATATGCTGGCAGAGACAGAGACATTCCTCTGCAAGGGCAGCTTCAAGATTATCGCCGCTGGGCATCCCAATGCAAATGACCTGGAAAAAGCAAAGGCATTCGCAAAAAAGTGGATGTGAGGCACAAATATTTATAACATGTTTTTGACAAAAAGGCTGCCTCCCGAGGTTCCGGAGTCTGCCTTTTTATCTGTCGTATAACTTCTATATCGTAAAAACACATATACCTTCTTGTCCCCCGCACCGAAGAAGAGAGCAACGGCTCTGATTAGCCATTGCTCTCTCAAATAGAGACTATCTCTGAATTTCTCTAATTTTATTTCAGCCGGATGGCCGCTACCGCGCAATCCTCCGCCGATTTTTTGGCGCTCTCCTCCAAATCAGCCGGAATCTCATCATACAAAACGTCGATGCAATGCTCCTCATAATTTCTCTTATACAGATCCGGATAGAGATCCTCACAAAGTCCGCAACGGATACAATAATCAGCTAGTTCTATTCTCATTATCAGCACTCTCCTTTCACATAAGCTGCCGCGCTGTCACCTGCCAGCATACCGGTTGTCATGGAGCCGTACACAGTTCCTCCCGCGTTTACCGGAGGATTACCATACAGACTCGCTGTAGCCATATCGCCGCCTGCATAAAGTCCTTCAATTGGCAGATTATTCCTGTCCACCACATTGGCGTTTTCATCGATAGCCAGACCGCCCATGGTATCGTACCCGCCCGCCAGAATACGGAAGCAATAAATATGACCGCTCTCTTCGCGCACCGGCTTGATGTACATCGGATTGGTCTTAAACGCCTCATCGATTCCGGTCTCCGCTGCCTTATTGTATTTTTCCAGTGTCTTCTTCAGTCCATTCTCGTTAATGCCCATGTACTCACAGACTTCATGAATTGTATCGAAATGACACATATGCTTGTTGCCCTTCGCAATTGCCTCGTCCATCTGTCCTCGGATATTCTGAACAGAAACACCCTTAAAGACAAAGTATACGTACCCGTCTTCAACTTTTTCGCCAAGTGCTTTTGCAGTATCCTCATCAAAAATCATATAACAGGCCATATTAGGACAATTCAACATCAGAGAACTCGACATCGCCGTGTGATTATTTGACATCTCTTCATTAATAAAGCGGTTTCCAAGTTCATTTACCCGAAGATATGGCTGTTCTATGATAATTTTTATCTGATTCGCATTCAGCCACGGCGTATTCGGACCCACACGCACGCCTGGGTTCGGAACCTCCGGATCAGCGCTGATGGCAAATCCCGTTTTTCTGCCGCCAATCTCCCAGACCGCTTTCTGCCCATCGCCATCCTGACAGCTGTCCGGGAACGTGATCATGACCTGACCGCCATCTTTATAAGCATCCTCAAATTTTGTATTGAGAACCCCCTCTTCCTTCATCATCTCAATATTACCGCTGATACCGCCGGAAGCCACAATCAGGGCTTTGCATTTGATGTCAATCTGATTTCCCTCTTTGTCATAGGCGATAGCACCTGTCACTTTTCCGGTTTCCGAATCGCGGATGATCTTTTTAATTGGCGTGGAAAAATAAAAATCTACGCCCTTTTTCTCCAGCATAAAACGCATCCTCAGCATCACAAGCGCAAACGCATGACCCTGCCCGCGTCCGTTTACAAAGTAAATATCTCCTACATCCAGTCCGTTCGCGTGACCCATCGTGTAGCCGCGCTGTGTCCCGTATTCCTCCGGCGGACGATTAACCACCAGCGGCGCCTCAATCTTTAACTGGTTCAAAAACAGATCTGGAAACTCTGAAGAATATTTGATCACCTTACTCACCAGCCCCATATTAGCTGTGTAATTAGAAAATCGTCCAAGCACCTCATAGGCGCTCTTCTGCGCCTCCGGGGTATCCGGCGTGGAGCAGAAACACATGGGACAATTGGAAACTGCACCTCCCTGTGCCGGGTATTTCTCAAATACCGCGATTTTTAACCCTCCTGCGTTGGCAAGCTTGTACGCCGCGCCCATTCCGGCGACGCCACTGCCCATGACCGCAACATCAACTTCAATTGTCTTGTTCATTCCAGTTCCTCCATTTCCGTATTTTTGTTTAATCATATTTCCACAGGAATTGTTCCTGTTTATTTTACAGCATCGGTTTCCCGCTCTCCTCCGCATATACCTGCGGAAGAATCTTTGCCAGATTGGAAAACTCTTTGATATTGTGTCCGATCAGACCCATGGCAACTTCCTCCGGTAGTTTTACTTCCGGCGGAAGCAGGTATTTTGCTTCTCCATCGATGATGTGATATCCCACCCAGAATCTTGCCTGGAATGTCATAACGCCATCAATCTTTTTGGCAACCTCGACCATCACGACCGGCACCTTCATCTCGCCCATCAACGCATTGGCCGCCACCATAAACTCGCACCCTTCCGTGCCGATTTTTGCGTTGTCAAATCCAAGCTTTGCGGGTTCCGTGAACATGATGACAATCTCATCCGGCGGTCCTCCGATAGACTCCTGCACGGTATGCGTCGCACCCCATGTCTTTTCCACCAGCGGGACAGCCGGATCCAGCGCCAGCCGCCTGCCCTCCTCATTCAGCTGCACATCATAGTGATCCTCGGGATCCCAGATTGCATACCGCAGCGGCTCCAGTCCATGCCATGCAAACCACCACTGCAGCATTTCCGCGGTCACTTCCGGCATCGGAATATTTCCTGCCACCAGCATACCGCCTTCTTTCAGCGGGAAATAACCCATCTTCTCAGGATACGTTCCCGGCTCCTGCAGTTTCTTTCTGTCATGAATCGGCAGCGCATCATCCGCTGTCCCTTTGCAGTTTGCCACGAACTGCATCTGCTCCGTGGTAAGCCCGGCAATCCCCATCTCATAATACTTGTAATAACTTTTTTTGACGGCGTCGTCTGCCACAGGTACTTTTGCCATTCGCTTCTCCTCCTTTTTGTCTGATATTTTTGATGTCCCCTTTGTTATCACACTTTAACAAAAAACAGAAAAAATTGCTTCGACAAAACTGCCTTGAAAGGCGAAAAAGCTTACCTTTGCAAGTGCACTTTGCACAACCATATATACTCACGGTTTTAAAGAATAATACAAAAAGCAGCTGCAAGCGAAGTTCTCTCCGCGCGGCTGCTTTTTTCGCAAACAATATCTCTGATCCTTTTTCATAATCAAAACAATTACCCGACAGGCTTTGCCTCATCATTTTTATATAAAAAGGCCGTTACCTTTCTGCTTTCAGATACTCATCAATCAGATCCGATATCACAATTTTTTTCTTAATCTCCGTATCCGCCACCCGGATTCCCCAGCGCTCCTCCACAAACCGCACCGCGTTCCGCACAGTGTTCCGATGAAGAAACAACTGTTCTGCAGTGTGCGTGGCATTGCAGTCACACTCCAGATAAGTCAGAATAATCCGACAATAATCCGACTGATGTGCCTTATCATATTCTTTCATTTGAAGATAAAATTCCGGCTGTATACATGAAACCGACATTTCCCGTTCGAAGACGGAAAACAAATGCTCATAGTAAATATCTCCATAAAGCGTATATCTGGCCTGCGGCTTCTTAAAATACAAAGCTGCTTTTGCCTGCAGATATGCGAACCTCAGGTCCTGCACCCGGAAAAACACGTTGCTGACTCCCATAGAAAAAGAATAATCTCCCAGCAATTCATCGATATTTTTCATCTCCCACTGCCGGATAAAATCATCCGGATCTCCCTGCCGGCTCAATATCTTAAAAAGACAGGCCTGGCCTTCGTAAAGAAATGGCTTTACATCCCACATTTCCCGATCCATCTGCCGCGTCAAAAAATGCAGCGGAACACTCTCCGCATCATCAAATGCAATCACTCCAAGCACAAACCGTCCTGTCAATTCTAAATTCTCGATATTCTGTATCTGTTCTCTCAACCGTTCCTCCGGAATAGCATCCGGATTCATAAGGTTTAGCAAAAGCGTCTCATACATCATCTGCCCGTAGCGTGACTGCTCAAAATCCCGCTTCAGGCAGAAATTTATGTTTTCCGCAAACAACCGAAACAAATCCAAATACCCTCGTTCCAGATCACTCTGATCGTCACATATATGAAAGACACAGGCATATCCAAGCAAAATCTGCCCATTTGAAAAACGCAGGTACACATTTCTGCTCGTCTCATCACCCGCAGCCGGAGCAATAAGCGGTTCTTCATTTTCCAGCTGCTCAAAAATATGGTTCTTTTGAATCATAGACATGACAGAAGAGTCTGTATATCCTTTTTCCAACGTATGCTTAAAGTAACCATATTCTCCGATCACATTTTTTGTAGCGGCGATCACATCAAAGGCAGGATTATAAATCATAACCGGAAACCGCAGCAGACTTGCGCTCAAATCTACCAGTTCCTGTATCGGTCTCCCCTCCAGCGCGGAAACATGCATCGTCTTATCCCAATTTGAAAGATAGCTGAAAATATCAACCATCCGGTTGACCAGGTAGGGAACCGGAAAATCTCCCTCCACCAACACCAATGTACACGGCAGCGAATCAAACTTGTTCCCCCACAAATCTACATCCTGCCTACTCTGATCCCGAACCGCCAGTACTGTCATCTCCGATGTCAAAGTCTCCCAATTATCCCAAAGTTCCTTCCATCCGGCAATATACAGATAGGCAGCTTCCCCCTGCTCTTTTTTCACTTTTTCATCACGTAGGTCAGTTGGAATCTGATCATCCCTCTCCATGCCGGCAAAGAACTGCTTCACGCCGACAAAAGTCCTGTCACTCTTTGTTTTACGGAGAATTTTCGGATTCAGATAGATGATAAAATACAGGCATGTATACAGTGTCAGTTCCATGGTTGCGTCTCCTTACTTTTTTCTGCCGGAACTATTTTCAGCCAAATACCACATCCCTGGAGTTTCCTGCCGAAAATCCCATTTTCCTCACTATTCACCAACAAATTTCATATTTTTATTTTCGAAAATCCGTCAACATTCAAGCATTGCAATCGGCTCTTCGAATCTGCTTCGCTCCCTTTTCATACGCCTTCGAAGCTCCGTCTCATCAGCAACAGGTATTTCCAATAATTCCCGCACACGAGCCGACAGATAGATATTCAACGCCTCCAACCGGTCTTCCGGCACAGGATAAAGTGAATGATTGATAAGCCGGAAACTCAGCAATTTTCTAAGCTGTTCATGCTGCCTTTCTCCCATTACAATCTCCGCTTCTTCCTTAAACGTAAGATGGCCTGTTGCAGGTGCAAGTACAGTCTCGACCCGGTGCAAGAAATGTCAAAAAACTTCTTGCAGATCGCGTTCAAACAACGACAGAT
>JAJBTR010000269.1 GCA_020860745.1 Lachnospiraceae bacterium
ATATAGGAGTCCCATAAACGTAAATGTAGGTTCAAAAAAGCAAGGCTCTCGTACACCCCAGGAATTACATCTGAAATGATTATACTCTATGATGTGCCGGTTCGTCAATAACCATTCGCAAAGCATTCACTTGCATAATATTTCCATCGTTTATCGCACACAAAATCAGGACACTTTATATTGCTTTTATTTATTTTATACTTTCTTTCCAGGGTCAGGCCCCAAAAAAAGAAAAACCACCCTTCCGGATGGTTTTTCAACAGAAAGAATTTTACTCAATCGATTATGCCTCAGGGCCAGCCGCGACCAGAGCCTTGCCGAGCTCGTTGCCTTCATACTTTTTGAAGTTCTTGACGAAACGTCCCGCCAGATCCTTCGCCTTGGCCTCCCACTCGGAAGCATCCGCGTAGGTATCTCTCGGGTCCAGGATGCCGGTGTCAACGCCCGGAAGCTCTGTGGGAACCTCCAGATTGAACAGCGGAATCTTCCTGGTTGGTGCATTTAAGATATCGCCGTTTAAGATCGCGTCGATGATGCCGCGGGTATCCTTGATGGAGATACGCTTACCGCTGCCGTTCCAGCCGGTGTTCACCAGGTAAGCTTTCGCTCCGCTCTTCTCCATGCGCTTTACGAGCTCCTCCGCGTATTTGGTCGGATGCAGCTCCAGGAATGCCTGTCCGACGCACGCGGAGAAGGTCGGGGGCGGCTCTGTGATGCCGCGCTCTGTTCCTGCAAGCTTTGCGGTAAATCCGGAGAGGAAGTAGTACTCGGTCTGCTCCGGAGTCAGCACGGATACCGGAGGAAGTACGCCAAACGCATCCGCGGAGAGGAAGATTACGTTCTTCGCCGCCGGGGCTACGGAAACCGGGCGTACAATGTTCTCAATATGGTCAATCGGATAGGACACGCGGGTGTTCTCCGTCACGCTCTTATCCGCGAAATCAATCTTGCCATCCGCATCCAGCGTCACATTCTCCAGCAGAGCGTTGCGCTTGATGGCATTGTAAATATCCGGCTCAGACTCTTTATCAAGGTTAATAACCTTTGCGTAACAGCCGCCCTCGAAGTTGAAGACGCCGTTGTCGTCCCAGCCATGCTCGTCGTCACCGATCAGCAGACGCTTCGGGTCTGTGGACAGAGTGGTCTTTCCTGTACCGGAGAGGCCGAAGAAGATTGCCGTGTTCTCACCGTTCATATCAGTATTCGCGGAGCAGTGCATGGAAGCAATGCCCTTCAGCGGCAGATAGTAGTTCATCATGGAGAACATGCCCTTCTTCATCTCACCGCCGTACCAGGTGTTCAGGATAACCTGCTCACGGCTGGTGATGTTGAACACGACGGCGGTCTCAGAGTTCAGCCCAAGCTCTTTGTAATTCTCAACCTTTGCCTTGGACGCGCAGTATACCACGAAGTCCGGCTTGAAGTTCTCCAGCTCCTCCTCGGAGGGACGGATAAACATATTCTTCACAAAATGAGCCTGCCACGCAACCTCCATGATAAAACGGATTGCCATGCGGGTATCTGCATTCGTGCCGCAGTACGCATCCATCACAAAAAGTCTCTTGCCGGAGAGCTGCTCAACCGCAAGCTTCTTTACCGCTTCCCAGGTCTCCTGGCTGGCGGGATGGTTATCATTTTTATATTCATCAGATGTCCACCATACAGTGTCTTTGGAATTCTCATCCATCACGATATATTTATCCTTGGGAGAACGTCCGGTATAGATACCGGTCATAACATTCACAGCGCCAAGCTCACTGACCTGACCCTTCTCATAGCCTTCCAGCTCCGGCTTGACTTCTTCCTCATACAGAAAATCAAAAGACGGATTGTAAACAATCTCTGAAGTTCCGGTGATGCCATACTGATTCAAATCAATCTTTGCCATACTACTCTCAACCTTCCTTTTCTTTAAATATTGTCTTTATTAAAGCAGAATCGCCGCCGCTAAACCGGTCTGCCATCCTGCGGGTAACCTGTGAAAATTTCTGTGCGCAGTCCTTCAAATTCATATGCGCGAAAGCAACCGTTTCACTTCTGACTCAGTAAAAACGTATCTCATTCTTATTGTGACAGTATCCGGATTGCCCGGCTTGTCCCGATCCGGCTGCAGCCCGCCTCAATGTACTGCTCCATCTCTTCCCGGGTACTGATGCCGCCGGCCGCCTTGATCTGCACCCGGGGATCAATATGCTCCCGCATGAGCTTCACATCCTCCAGCGTAGCGCCTCCGCTGCCGAAGCCCGTGGATGTCTTGATAAAATCAGCGCCCGCCTCCGAAACGCAGCGGCATACCGCAATCTTCTCATCCTCCGTCAGATAACAGGTCTCAACGATGACTTTTAAAATATGATCCCCGGCCGCTTCTTTCACCAGCCGGATCTCATCTGTCACTTTCTGAAATTTACTGTTCTTCACAAGACCGATATTGATCACCATGTCAATCTCGTTCGCCCCGTCCGCGATCGCCTGTCTGGTCTCCGCGACTTTTGCGGCGGTATTCGCATTGCCGAGCGGAAAGCCGACAACAGTGCAGATATTTAATCCGGGGAAGGAATCGCTGACCCTCTTGACGTAAGAACTTGGGATACACACAGACGCCATCCGAAAAATAATGGCTTCATTACATAAATTCTTGATATCTT
Organism: Lachnospiraceae bacterium; assembly: GCA_020860745.1. Classification (GTDB taxonomy): domain Bacteria; phylum Bacillota; class Clostridia; order Lachnospirales; family Lachnospiraceae; genus Eubacterium_I. The sequence goes on from JAJBTR010000269.1 coordinate 2,646, forward strand.
TCCATGAACTCCAGGCGTTCAATGCCGTATGGTCAACATACCTGTATAACTCTTCTTTTCTCATGCAGTCACCATCCTGATTTTATCCTGACGTTTTTACCGAATGCTATTTTAATATATTTTTCCCGAAAAATCCATACTTCATCTCATCTTTGGATAAAGTTTTATTTTTCCCATCCCAACCCTCTTCTTTTTATGAAAGTTGCACAATCGCGAAAGGGAACGCTACTGAATTCTTTTTCACTTCCAACTAACTAAACTGAAAAAATCACAATATAAATCAAAAAAGAAAAAGGGAAACACCGCAAGATACGATGCTCCCCAAATATCTGTCTCTAAAACTTTCCAAACTGTGCAGTTCTTTTCTGCCACAGCCTCTTCCTGATCACTCTTTCGGAATACTCCGCCTTGGCGACAAAATCTGGAATCCCGTCTTCTTATACAGGGTTCCCATGATTCCGTCCGGCGCCACCAGGATTACCACGATGGCAATGATGCCCAGCACGATATTCGACATACCGGTGAAGTTGTACATGATCTGCACAATGATAACGTACAGGACAGATCCCACGATCGGGCCTTCCATCGTCCCCAGGCCGCCGATGATGACCGCGAAGGTCATGGCAATGGTCCAGTTGATGGAGAATCCCGTGGACGGGTTGATGTACGCTGTCTGCATGTACTGCGCGCCGCCGATCAGTCCCATCATAAAGCAGGCGATCATATAGCAGCGAAGCTTTGTCTTGTACAGCTCCACGCCCATAACTTCCGCTGCGGACGCACTGTCGCGGATGGCCATCAGGGCCAGACCGGTCTTCGTGCGCAGCAGGCAGTACACGATCAATGTAGCCAGCACTGCGATTACCAGGGCCGTGTAATAGAGCTGCTTATAACTCATGGAATACACGGTGTTGATGGACCAGTCCTTCGCATAGCCGACAAACTTCCAGTTTGAGAAGAAGATGTTCAGCGCCTCGGCGATGATCCAGGTACCGATGGCAAAGTACACACCGCTCATCTTAAAGATAGCAGGTGACACCGCAAGCCCGAAGAGCATGCAGATGACGGCACCGATGATGATGGAGAGGTAGATATTCACCCCATAGTTCACCGAGAGGATGGTCAGCGTGTAGCCGCCCAGGCCGATGAAGGCCTGCATGCCCAGTGATAACATACCGGCGTAACCACCCAGAAGGTTCCACATCTGGCTCATGGCCAGGTACAGGCACATCAGGGTCAGGATATTTAACAGGTAGGATGTCCCGGCCATTGGCAGCACCACAAAAAGCACTACCGCCACAACAATCAACAGAATCAGACTTGATTTTTTCATGTTTTTCATATTCATCCGCCCCCTTTACTTTCTCACCGCCGAAGCCGCGAACAGTCCGTTCGGTCTCAGAGCCAGGATGACCAGCAGCACGATATAAGCCACCAGCATCTGCACGCCGGACCCGAAGATGTTGCCGCCCACCAGCTGCGCCACACCCAGGAGGATGCCGCCGATCAGGGTGCCGAACAGGGAACCCATGCCGCCGATGACCACCACGCCGAAGGCGATGATCAGGTACTGTGTACCCGAGGACGGATAGAATGTGAAAGTGGAGCCTACCAGGGATCCGGCCACCGCCGTGATGCCCATGCAGATCACCATGGCCGCCGCGTACGCCAGCTTGGTGTTCACGCCCATCAGCTCCGCCGCCATGACGTCGTCCGAAGTCGCACGGATGGAACGTCCGAAGTTCGTCTTCTGCATCATCAGGGAAAGCCCGATGATAATCACGCAGGCGATGATGAAGCTGGTCAGGTAGCTGGCGGACACAGACAGGTACTGTGTCGTGATCACGTTCTTTGACGCCAGCGGGTTGTTGATGATCTGGTTGTCGGCGCTGAATATTTTCAGCATCAGGTTCGACAGGAAGATAGACAGGCCGAACGTCACCAGCAGCGCCGGCGCGTCGCCCTTGTCCATAACCTGGTTGACCAGGAACTGCTGGATCAGGAAGCCGAGGACGCACATCACGATCACGGAAATGATGGTGGATACAATCAGATTGCATCCCAGCGCATTTGACGCCACCATGGTGATGTATGTACCGAGGATCATCAGGTCTCCATGGGCCAGGTTTGTCAGTCCCATAATACCAAAGACAAGGGACATGCCGATACCGATCATGGAATACAATCCCCCAAGGAGGATTCCCGTAACTATACATTGAATCATTTTATCTCACTCCTTTGTCTTTATTTTTGGGCATCGTGGGCGAAGCTGCCGATACCGAAGTACGCGTCATTTACTTCATCCACGTTCAGGTCTTTGGATTTGCCTTCCATCACGATCTTACCTTCCAGAACCACATAGGCATAATCAGAAGCAGAAAGGGAACGATTTACGTTCTGCTCCACGATCAACATGGTCAGGCCGCTGTCCGCGATTTCCTTCAATTTGTCATAAATATCGTTGATGACCACCGGAGCCAGTCCCAGGGAAACCTCATCCAGGAGCAGGATCTTCGGCTGGGTCATGATGCCGCGCCCGATAGCGAGCATCTGCCGCTGTCCGCCGGAGAGGAATGTGGACATCTGGTTTGCTTTTTCTTTCAGAACAGGGAAAAGGTGATATACCGCCTCCAGTCTGTCCTTTCGCTCGCTCCCCTTTGCCAGGTAAGCGCCCATCAGCAGGTTGTCCTGCACGGTCATCCGCTCAAAACAGTGGCTGCCCTCGGGGGCCATGGAAAGGCCGAGCTTCGCGATCTGGCTGGGCTTCTTCCCGGAAATATCCTGGCCGTCAAAAACGATCTGGCCTTTCGTGGGCTTGTTAAAGCCGCAGATCGTGTTCATGATCGTGGACTTGCCGGCGCCGTTCGCGCCGATGAGGG
>JAJBTR010000116.1 GCA_020860745.1 Lachnospiraceae bacterium
GCATATTTCTCTTTCATCATATGATAATCTTCGCGAAACTCCGTGCTGTCCTTGGCAGAAATTATGTCCTGTCCGTCCGGATCATACTCCCCGCAGACGCGGATCATACAGGCGCCCACTTAGGAAGAGTGATCCAGAACATGCTCAAATGCGGTGATGATATCCTCCAGCACCAGTCCGGCCTCCATGGAACACTGTCCGTGCCGGAGCCGATCCACATGCCGCTGCCGCAATTCCACACTCATGCTGTCCGTTGCTTTCTCATAAGCCTCTATACTCTTTGCCATAATCAGATCTGTATAACGAAAAGCCTGAATCGTATGATTAAAAATATCCTGTGCGGCGGATGCGTAGACCATCAGTTCCCGCATGCCCGTGTCGGAAATCCGGATTCCACGTTCATGAAGCTCCAGCGCCGACCGACGGACAGCGGAAACATTGTCCGCAATCCGCTCAAAATCCCGGATACACTGCAGCATGACGGATACCTGCCGGCTGTCCTCCACAGAGAGGCTTTTGCCGCTGATTTTCATCAGGTAACCGCTCAGCGCTTCATCATACCGGGCTGCCTGCCGCTCCATATGCTCCACCTGTTCCGCTTTTTCTGCGGAATAATCCACCAGGAGCTCTAAACTCAGGCTCAGTGCATCCCGGTCCCGCTCCGCCATCCGCACCGTAGTATCCCTGCAGATTTTTACGGCAAACGCCGGTTTTTCCAGGAAACGGTCGTCCAGAACCGCCAGTTCCCGGGATGTAGTTCCCAATTCCGGTTCTTTGCCGTCTCTGTCCGGAATCGTCATGACAGCAAGCTTTACCAACAGATTGGCAAACGGGAACCATGCGGCACAGCATCCGATATTAAACAGACTGTGTACCACTGCGATACCCGCTGCGTTCGCTGCGTGGTTCATAAAGTCAAAACCGACCGCCGCATTCAGAATGTAAAACACCGCCATAAACACAATCGTGCCGATCAGATTAAAGTACAGGTGTATCATGGAGGCCCGCTTTGCGTTCCGCCCCGCTCCGACGGCTGAAATCAGCGCCGTCACGCAGGTGCCGATGTTCTGGCCCATGATAATCGGAAGCGCCACACTGTAGGGTATGGCGCCCGTCGCACAAAGCGCCTGCAAGATACCGATGGACGCTGAAGAACTCTGAATCACTGCGGTCAGAAGCGCCCCGGCCAGCACACCCAGAAACGGGTTGGAAAACATCGTCAGGATGGAGGTGAAGCGCTCATTGTCTGCCAGCGGCTCCACTGCATCGCTCATGGTCGTCATTCCGAACATCAGCACCGCGAATCCCAGAAGAATCATGCCGATGTCTTTTTTCCTCTCATTCTGTTTCGCCGTCATGGTCAGCACAATTCCGATCACCGCCAGAATCGGGGAAAAAGAAGATGGCTTCAACATGGAAATCAGGATACCGCTGCCGCTGATGCCGGTCAACGACAGAAGCCATGAGGTGACCGTCGTGCCGATATTGGCTCCCATGATCACACCCACGGCCTGCGTAAGATTCATAATACCGGAGTTGACAAAACCGATGACCATGACCGTCGTCGCCGAGGAAGACTGAATGACCGCCGTCACCGCCGTACCCAGAAGTACTGCCTTGAGCCGGTTAGAGGTCAGCTTCTCTAAAATACTGTCCAGCCTGCCTCCGGACACCTTGACCAGACCGTCGCCCATGGTATTCATTCCAAACAAAAACATAGCAAGGCCGCCGACTAATATCAATACGGAAAAAATATTCATAAGGACTCCTTCTCCCCGCCTTTCCATGGCGGCAGGGATTTTTCGCAGACTACATTTTATGTAATTATTCAGAACCAGGCTCGAAAATGCTATGGGTCTGCCCCGCGGGTACATTTCCTCGCTGTCGCGTTCTCGCCAGATAAATTTGTGCAAAAAACAGCTTACGAATGCAAGCATCCGACACTGTTTTTTTACAAATTTGCCTGGTTCTGAACAATTACCATTTTGTAAATTTCTTTTACATTGTAAAATGCTTATGTAAAATCCAAAGGGTCCACTATGTAAAGTTTACGTAAATTATTTTACCGCCGTTCACCGCTGATCGTATAAATCACCCACTTGGCAATATTCTCCGCATGATCCCCGATCCGCTCAAAATATTTGGAAACCAGAAGAAGATCGGCCGCCGCTTCCGTGTAATCCGTCTTATCCTGAATCAGGCGAATCAGCGTCCGCTTTGCCTCAAGGAAAAGCTCATCCATCACATCATCCCGCTGTACGACTTCCTCAGCCTTTTCCATATCCCGGTTGACAAAAGCCTGGATTGCATCCACGACCATGATCATGCTCTCCGCGGCCATCTTCTTAATCACTTCCATCTCCGGAAGATCCCGGGCATCCGACAGATAACTCGAGATTTCTGAAATGTCGGCCGCCTGATCGCCGATCCTCTCCATATCCGCTACCATACGAAGCGCCGCGGAAACCAGCCGCAGATCCGACGCCACCGGCTGCTGTTTCATCAGAAGCTTCATGCAAAGAGCCTCAATGTCACGCATCTGGTGATCAATATCATTGTCATACTCCATGTTGCTCTTCGCCTTGTCCACATCATGGTGGACAATGGCATCGATGGCGTACTCAATCGCCTGCTCCACCATGTGACCCATCGTGATCAGCTCGCCGTTCAGCTCATTGAGTTGCTTGTCAAAGTAATTTCTCATGTTAATTCCTTTCTTTTTGTTGCAAACTCCTCATCACCCACGGCGGGGTGCTCAGGAAAACAATTTCACCCGACGTCAGCTTTCGTTGCGAAACTCTCTCAACCGCCTTTTGCGGAGTGTTCGGGAAAAAACAATTCACGATGGCACTTTCCCGTGCCCGAGTGAATTCGTTTTTTTCGAGCGCCCTCATAACCCTGGCAAGTTTCGCAGCCAACAATCACCCGAACCTGCCGGTAATGTAATCCTCCGTCTTCTTATTGGTAGGCATGGAGAAAATCCGGTCCGTCTGCCCATACTCGATCAGGTCTCCCAGGAGGAAGAACGCCGTCTGGTCAGATACACGAACCGCCTGCTGCATATTATGTGTCACCATCACGATGGTATACTGTTTTTTCAGTTCCATCACCAGATCCTCAATCTTGGATGTGGAAATCGGATCCAGCGCGGAGGTAGACTCATCCATCAGAAGCACTTCGGGCTGAACTGCCAGCGCACGCGCGATGCAGATTCTCTGCTGCTGTCCGCCGGAAACCGCAAGAGCGCTCTTTTTCAGTGAATCCTTCACCTCATCCCAGATGGCCGCATCTCGCAGGGACTGCTCCACAATCTCATCCAGCTTTGCTTTCGCATGGATGCCGTGGGTCCTGGGACCGAAAGCCACATTGTCATAAATGCTCATGGGGAAAGGATTGGCTTTCTGGAATACCATGCCGACTCTCTTGCGCAGCAGGTTTACATCCATATTTTTCTCATAAATATCCTCGCCATCCAGAGAAATCCGTCCATCAATCCGACATCCCTCAATCAGGTCATTCATGCGGTTTAATGATTTCAAAAGCGTCGACTTTCCGCAGCCGGAAGGTCCGATAAACGCAGTAATCTGATTTTCCTGGATCTCCAGGTTAATATTTTTCAGAGCATGAAAATCCGAATAATGGAGATTCATGTTTTCTACGGTCATTTTTATACTCACTATTCTTCTTCCTTTACATATCTAGTCTGTTCGTAACTGTTTCGTACACTCATTTCCCGAGACACACCTCTCCCGAATCACTGCAGTTATTCCGGGTAAAATACGCATCGCCTGCTATCCGCCGTTAGTGTATCGTCTCGTAATTAACCGGGTTTTATGCGCAGAATGTTTTTCTGAGAGTGCATCTCAAAAAACGGAGGCGTAGCGGGCTACGTCGAGTATTTTTGAAATGTGCTATCAGGAAAACAGGCAAGTATACAGTCCAGTTAATTCGATGACGATACACTAGTCTTTCTTCATCAGGTTGGCCAGCCGGTCTGACAGTACATTGATAATCAGCACCATCACAAGCAGAATAACCGCCGTCGCAAATGCCTGATCTGTGTGCAGCCCCTCCTGGGAAAGCACATACATGTGTACCGCCAGCGTACGTCCGGAGGAGAAGATGTTTTTCGGCAGTTCCGCCACAGTTCCGGCCGTGTAAATCAGCGCCGCCGTCTCGCCCGCGATACGCCCGGTCGCCAGAATGACGCCGGATAAAATGCCCGGAACAGCGCTCGGCAGAACGATGCGGAACACAGTCCGCAGCTTTCCGGCACCCAGCCCGAAGCTTCCCTCACGAAAACTGTGCGGAACAGCAAGCAGCGCCTCCTCCGTCGTGCGCAGCACCGTAGGCAACACCATGATCGCCACAGTCAGGATGCCCGCAAGAAGCGAATAGGACATTTTAAAAAAGTTTACAAAAAACAGCATTCCGAAAAGGCCGTACACAATGGACGGGATACCGGTCAGCGTCTCCGCCATCATCCGGATCACTTTTACCAGCTTGTTTCCCTTTTTCGCGTATTCCACCAGATAAATCGCGGAGAACACGCCCACCGGAACAGAGATGAGCAGCGCCACGCCAATCATAATCAGAGTGTTGATGATGGACGGGAGCATGGACACATTATCCGATGTGTACTTCAGGGAAAACAGATCCGGCGTGAGATTCGGAATCCCTTTTACCAGTATGTATACGATCAGGTAACCCAGCATGAAAATGGTAAACACCGCCGCCGCGTAAACCAGGATTTTCAGAATGAGGGAACCCGAATAGATTTTTTTCTTTGTCGTTGTCATGACGCCGCCTGCTCTCCTTTCCCTTTAATGATGTTAAATACCAGGTTTATGATCAGAATGAACACAAACAGCACCACGCCCGTGGCGATCAGCGCCTCACGGTGCAGGCCGGTGGAGTAACCCATCTCCAGCACGACGTTCGTCGTCAGTGTGCGGACGCCCTGCAGGATGCCGCCCGGCATACGCGCCTGGTTTCCTGCCACCATGACCACGGCCATCGTCTCACCGATCGCACGGCCGATTCCGAGGACGACGCCGGCCAGAATACCGGATTTTGCCGCCGGAATCACGCAGCGGAAGATGCTGGCCTCATTCGTGGCTCCCAGCGCCAGCGCGCCCTCGTAGTAAGCAGGGTCCACCGCACGGATGGAAGTCTCCGTCACGCCGATGATCGTAGGCAGAATCATGATGCCCAGCAGAAACGATGCGGTCAGGATGCTCATACCGTTCCCGCCAAACATACTGCGGACAACGGGGACGATCACCATCAGTCCGAAAAAGCCATATACAACAGAAGGAATGCCCGCCAGCAGATCTGTTGCCGGCTTTATAACCCGATATAGTTTCTTCGGACAATACCGTGCAAGAAACACTGCGGCGAAAATGCCGACCGGTACGCCCAGCGCAATCGCCCCGCCCGTGATATACAGGCTGCCGACGATCAACGCGAAAAAACCGTATTTATCATAGCCCGCTTTCCAGGTAGTTACGCCCAGGAACTTGAAAAGTCCGATCTCTTTCATTGCAGGGATGCCGTTGATGAAAAGAAAAACACAGATGCAGGCAACCGCCAGAATGGAAATGCAGGCAACAATCAGAAAGATAATCTCAAAAACTTTTTCTTTTACTTTCATAGTAACCTCGATTATATGAATAGTCAGTGAAATCGGGTGTCCGTCTTTCAAGCAGACACGTTGATTTTCCTGCTTTCCTCCGCCGCCTGTTGCTCACTGTTTCCTCAAACTCGCACGTATCGTGCTAAAACATGCTTCAACAGCGAGCGCTATGCTCGGAAAGGCTTCGAAAAGCTGCCTAAAGTCTTCCTGAAAGACGGACATCCGATCTCATCTATACGTCTTATGCTGATTTACTATATGTATACCGTTCAGCTTATACACAAGCCAGCCATACCGATGTCGCAGGTGCCTTCGATCGCGTTTGTGATACCTGTAGTGGAATCACTGGTCTGAATCTCAACGGTCGCGTCAGGGTTGATCTCCTCATAAGCCTCTTTCAGCTTCTCCATAACCGGAGATACGCTGGAGGAACCTGCCACGGAAATGCTGCCGGATGCTCCGCTGCTCTCAAAAGCTTCCCCTTCCGCAACCTCAATGTATCCATTCTCAGAAATGACCGCCTGGCCATCCGCGCTCATGATGTAATCGATGAAGTCCTGTGCCACATCACTCAGATTATCCTGGGTTACGATGTTGAACGGACGAGCAACCGCATAGGAACCGTCGGCAACATTTTCTACCGTCGCATCCACGCCGTCGATCTGTACTGCCTTCACGGAATCATTTAAGGAACCCAAAGAGCAGTAACCGATTGCATAGGTATCGCCGGCTACGGTGGACATCATAACCTCTGTGTTGTTGGTGATGGTCGCATCCACAGTGGTCATGTCCTCTTTCTCGCCATCCTCGTTCTTTACTTCAATACCGAATAATTCGATGAACGCGCCTCTTGTACCGGAACCATCCTCACGGGATAATACGGTGATTGCGGAGGATGTGTCAAAATCAGAGGAAGCTTCCTCTGCGGTGTCATCCGTCTCTTCCGCCTCTTCCGTGTCCGCTGCTGCGGAACTAGCCCCGGTGGTTGTAGTGTCCTCTGTGGCGGAATCGGAAGAAGTGCTTCCGCATCCAGCCAACGCCATACTTCCTACTACCGCGGCACTAAGCACCAGTGCCATCATTTTTTTGAACTTCATTTTCTGTCTCCTTTTTTTTCTAATCTTTTTTAGCTGCAAAAGCGCCGTCCGGTCCGCCAGCTTTCTCTGAGAAGACGGGACATGTGAAAACGCAGATGCATCATCTATGTTACAAGGAGGATATTAACAAGGCTATGTAAAATACAAAATCCCGCGGCGGTAAAATGTCTGTAAAGGTTTTGTGGGACTCCATGGCGAAATACAACATTACTTTACATAAGGAAAAAGCCCTGCACCCTGGGACTGTATCCCGGAATACAGGACTTCTGACTCTGACTCTCTTATTCAGAAATCATTTCTCACTGTTTTTTCTTTTGGCTTGTACTGCTCCTCACCCGTTTCAATATAAAGCATAAAATCATTTATTTTTTTTTCATCCCACCCATCTGCTCTCAGACCCAGAATAATTCTAGCAATTTCTTTTTAATTTCCCCTAAGCAGGATAAACCGGAATAGAAATTTACCATTTTGTGCAAAATTTCGTTCTTACATGTCTGATAATAATCAATCTCCGAAGTATGCCACGCCGGACTCAAAGATCTTCATATCCTGTTCACCATAAATATTGACAGCGACGCCGTCCCCGCGGCGCTCCGAGTGTGCCATCTTGCCGAGCACCCGTCCGTCCGGGCTGGTGATACCCTCGATGGCCATGTAGGAGCCGTTGACGTTCCACTCCTCGTCCATGGTCGGCATGCCGTTCTCATTGACGTACTGGGTTGCCACCTGTCCATTGGCGAGCAGCTGATCCAGCCACTCCTGCGGGGCGGCAAACCGTCCCTCGCCGTGGGAAGCGGGGTTGGTGTAAACCTTTCCGAGCTCCGCCTGCGCCAGCCACGGGGACTTGTTGGTCACAACCTTAGTATAGACCATCTTGGAAATATGGCGTCCGATGGTATTGTAGGTCAGCGTAGGGGAATCGGCACTGCCGTCCTGAATCCGCCCGTAAGGCACAAGTCCCAGCTTGATCAGCGCCTGGAATCCGTTGCAGATACCCAGGGCAAGACCATCCCGCTCATTTAAGAGCCGCTCCACCGCCTCTTTCATCTTCGCGTTGCGGAAAGCGGTCGCAAAGAATTTCGCAGAGCCTTCCGGCTCGTCGCCCGCGGAAAATCCGCCAGGGAACATAATGATCTGAGACTGATCGATGGCTTTGACAAAGATATCCACGGAATCACGGATGTCCGCCGCCGTCAGATTCTTAAACACCTTCGTTATCACGTCGGCTCCTGCACGCTCAAAGGCTTTCGCGGAATCATACTCGCAGTTCGTGCCGGGGAAGACCGGAATGAACACGGTCGGCTTTGCCACTTTATGTTTGCATACATAAATTTCTTTCGTATCATAGAGCTTTAACGGTAATTCGTCCGCCGCACGGCTGGCTTTTGTCGGGAAGACGCCCTCCAGCGTGCCGGTCCATGCGGCGAGCGCCTCATCAAGCGGAATCGACACTTTACCGGATACAGAATCCGTGTCACTCCTGGTTCCGTCGGCTGCGCCTGTCCCGTACCGGAATACCGGCTCCTCCAGGACGGAACCTGCGATAGAGACATTCGCCCGAAGTCCCGCAGCCTCCATGGCCTCCTTCACCGCGTCGGTGTCCTCCGGCGCAACCTCAGCCACCAGATTACCGAAGCCGGGACCAAACGCCATCTCCGGCTTCATGCAGCCGCGGATGGACACGCCCAGCTTATTGCCGAACGCCATCTTGCTGACCGCTGCTACCAGACCCTTGGAATCCAGGGAATACACCGCGAGCAGCTTTTTCTCCTGCATCAGACGGTAGACCACATCGTAGAGTTTCATCACCTGCGCGTAATCCGGCAGGTCATATTCATCCTTATCAATTATAAAAAGCATCAGCTTATCGCCCGCGCGCTTTAACTCCGGCGTCACAATATCCTGCTCCTTTGCCACATCCACCGCAAAGGAAACCAGTGTGGGCGGCACGTCGATCTCATTGAAGCTGCCGGACATGGAATCCTTGCCGCCGATGGAAGGCAGACTGAATCCCATCTGCGCGCTGTAAGCGCCGAGGAGCGCCGCAAACGGCTGACTCCAACGGGATGGATCCTCGCTCATCCTGCGAAAATACTCCTGAAAGCTAAAACGGATCTTCCGGTAGTCGCCGCCGGCCGCCACAATCTTCGCCACAGACTCCACCACCGCATAGACTGCACCGTGATAAGGGCTCCAGGTGGACAGATACGGGTCAAATCCGTAGCTCATCAGCGTCACGGCGTCGCACTTTCCGGTCATCACCGGCACCTTCGCCACCATGGACTGTGTCTCGGTCAGCTGGTATTTGCCGCCGTAGGGCATAAACACGCTGCCCGCACCGATAGAGCCGTCAAACATTTCTACAAGTCCCTTCTGGGAGCAGACATTTAAATCTTTTAACGTATCCAGCCAGGCTGCGCGGATATCGTTTTTCTCCAGATCCTCTGCCACGGCATCCAGAGCCATCTTCGAAAAGAAATTATCCTCCTTTGCCGGGATGTCCACCGCGATGGATGTCTCCTGGTGCGCGCCGTTGGTGTCCAGGAACGCGCGGGAGAGATTGACAATCTCCTTTCCTCTCCAGGTCAGAACCAGTCGCGGATCCTCCGTCACCACCGCGACAGGAACAGCCTCCAGGTTCTCCTCCGCGGCATAGGCCAGGAACTGATCTACATTTTCCGGCGCGATCACCACGGCCATCCGCTCCTGGGATTCGGAAATGGCAAGCTCCGTGCCGTCCAGGCCGGCATATTTTTTCGGCACTTTATCGAGATCTACCCGCAGACCATCCGCCAGCTCACCGATGGCCACGGAAACGCCGCCTGCGCCGAAATCGTTGCACTTCTTTATAATATAGGAAACTTCCTCTCTCCTGAACAATCTCTGCACCTTGCGCTCCGTCGGCGGGTTGCCCTTCTGGACCTCCGCACCGCAGGTGTCGATGGAAGCCGTTGTGTGTGCCTTAGAGGAACCCGTCGCACCGCCGCAGCCGTCACGTCCCGTGCGTCCGCCGAGAAGAATAATCACATCGCCGGGATCGGAAGTCAGCCGCTGCACCGCACGGCGCGGGGCAGCACCCAGGACAGCGCCGATCTCCATGCGCTTCGCCACATAGTTGGGATGATAAATCTCCTTTACCAGACCTGTCGCCAGTCCGATCTGGTTGCCGTAGGAACTGTAACCGCCGGCCGCCGAGCGGACAATCTTCTTCTGGGGAAGCTTGCCCGGCAGAGTCTCCTTCACGGAAATCGTCGGATCCGCCGCGCCCGTCACGCGCATCGCCTGATAGACATAGGTACGGCCGGAGAGCGGATCGCGGATCGCACCGCCCAGGCACGTAGCCGCGCCGCCGAAAGGCTCGATCTCCGTTGGATGGTTATGGGTCTCATTTTTAAAATTGATGAGCCACTCCTCCTCTTTCCCATCCACCGTCAAAGGCACCACGATGGAGCAGGCGTTGATCTCATCCGACTCCTCCTGATCCTGCAGTTTTCCGTCCTTTTTTAATTTTTTCATCGCCATCAGAGCCAGATCCATCAGGCAGACAAACTTGTCCGGACGGTCCGCGTAGAGCTCCGCAAAATTCTCCTGATACTGCTCATAGGCTTTCTGAATCGGCTCCAGATAATAACCGTCCCCGAAGCTGATATCCTTTAACTCCGTTGAAAACGTCGTATGGCGGCAGTGATCCGACCAGTAGGTATCCAGAACGCGGATCTCCGTCATGGACGGGTCTCTGTGCTCCTCCCCCGCAAAATACTTCTGAATATGAAGGAAATCCGCAAATGTCATGGCAAGCCCAAGGGAGTCATAGAGCTCCTTTAAAGGGGCTTCCGCCATCGTGGAAAATCCATCAAAAATCACGACATCGTCCGGCTCCGCAAAATCCTGTACCAGCGTCTGCGGTTTTTCCAGGCCGGTCTCCCGGGAATCCACCGGGTTGATGCAGTGGTGTTTGATCGCTGCCAACTGTTCGTCCGTAATCTCGCCCTCGATGACATAGGTCGTCGCGCTGCGGATGATCGGCTCCTCCTCCTCGTTTAACAGCTTTACACACTGCTCCGCGGAATCCGCACGCTGGCCGAACTGCCCGGGCAGATACTCTACGCTAAAAGTCTTTCCTCCGTTTAAATCAAAAGTTTCCTCATAGACAAAATCCACCGGCGGCTCCGAGAAGACGCTGACAAGAGCCTTCCCATAAGTCTCCTCCGAGATATTCTCCACGTCATAACGCACCAGTTCCCGCACCTTTGTCACGCCGGGAATGCCGAGGTAACTTCTGATCTCCGCCTCCAGCTCCCGCGCCTTTACCGCAAAGGCATCCTTTTTTTCTACATATACTCTGCGTACATTGCTCATTTCATTTCCTCCCGATTACTCACTTACGTTACGCTGCCGTTTTATAATCCATAATAAAAATTTTGCTTGCAATCTTTTCTAATCGTTCCAGAATATCATCGATTTTCTCCAAAACAGAGGCAGAAAAAAACTCTTCTCCACACTGCCCACACTTTCTGCAGGGAACATTTTCAATGATTACATAGCCATTATTTAACTGTGCAAAATATGTCGTAACCGCATCATCCATTACGCCGTTTTTACAAGTCAGACATCTCATTCTTTTTTCTCCCTTCTGGTCTTAAAATCAGGCTGCCATTTTTCAAAATCCGGAAAATATGCTGTGACAATTCTACTTCCCGTACCCTCATCACTCATAACAACATGAATTACTTTCTCCTTTTCTGTATATCCAAATATCAGGCAAGTTGGATAAGGAAAATCTTCTGGATATCGTTCGATTATTTCACCTGTCATCACAGCATGCCGTATATCCTTTTTTCTAATATTTCGCTGACGACATCGTTCTGAAGAATGTTGTGTCATTAACACATTATCCTGTTCGTAGTATAAACGTAACTTGTCGATATCAATCACAATACATATACCTTCCTTATACGATATTGCCAAACACAAAAACCATTCAAAACTGATAATTATTCTAGCATGCCGACAACCTTAATTCAATATTTTTCACTTCAAAAATCAGATTCCCAGAACTCCTCCAGCATCCCCGGCAGCGTCCTCAGATTGCACACCCTGCAGTCCTCCCACTCCCGCGGGAAGAGCCGGCGGTAATCTCTCCGCAGAAAACGCTCATCCAGCAAGCCGATCACGCCGCAGTCTGTCGCGGTACGGATCACGCGCCCGGCTGCCTGCATGACCTTGTTCATGCCGGGATACTGATAAGCGTACTCAAATCCCATTCTCAGATAGCCCTGATCATTCTCATTCCAACAAACGCCGCTTAATACGCTGCCTGACACATCACCTGTCTGTTCACTATCCTCCTTATGCTCCAGCGCAGCTTCCGGCACCTGTCTTGCCCGCTCCAGTTCCCCGTTATAAAAAGATTTCAGTATCTCCCGCCGGTTGCAGATCTGAGGCAGCCCGGTTCCCCCCACCAGAACGCCGATCAACTGATCATGCTTCAGATCAATCCCCTCGGAAAAAATCCCGCCCAGAACACAGAACGCCACAAAGGACCGCTCCCGCTTTCTGGAAAACTCCGCGATAAACTCCTCCCTCTGCGCTTCCCGCATATTGGCACTCTGCACCGCGCAGTCCATTTTCCCTGCATTCTCCGCACAAAACTGCTCATACACCTGATCCATAAAATAATAGGACGGGAAAAATGCAATATAATTTCCGCATCGCGCCTTTGCCGTCACCCGGATATACTCTGCAATCCGCTGAAACTCCGTCAGGTTACGCCGTGTATACAGGCTGCTGACATCGCCGACCGCAAAAAGCAGCCGCTGTTTTTTCTGAAATGTAGAATCCGCATAGACCGCATAATTATCCTGCCGGGTGCTCAGCAGACTTTTATAATACTGTACCGGCAAAAGCGTCGCGGAGAAAAAGACGGCACTCCTCCCTTTATCCAGGCAAGCCTGCAGATTCGACGCCGGATTGACGCAGTACAGGTGCAGGCAGAAATGATTTTCCCCGTCAAAATCCGAATAAATCACATAGTTTTCATCCGCGAGCTCGTACATCGCCATGAAATGGCGCAGTGCGAAGTAAAACTCCGTGACTTCTTTCCGCTCCGGGAATTCCGCGCGATGCCGCAAAAACTCATCCAGCAGCGACAGAAGACGCATCAGGGAAAAGGAAAAACTCTCTATACTCGTGTGCACGGTGTATTTTTCGCATTCCCGCTTCCACTCCAGCATCTGCCGGTTGCATTTTTCCAATGCAAAAGCAATCTTCTGGTTATGTTTGCGGAAAATCCGCTTCATTTTCAGGAAATCTTCCTTGACCAGAACGGCGCTGTACATCTCCCGCCCGCGCTCCACCAGATTGTGCGCCTCGTCGACGAGAAACAGATACGCCCCCTTTTCCCCCTCCGCGAAGAACCGCTTCAGGTACACATTGGGATCAAAGACATAATTATAGTCACAGATGATCACATCCGACCAGAGAGACAGGTCCAGCGCCATCTCGAACGGGCAGACCTGATATTGTTCCGCGCAGGCCAGTAAAACCTCCCTGGTGTAATCATCCTCCGCCGTCATCAGGGAAAAGACCGCATCGTTGACCCGGTCGTAATGTCCCTTTGCGGATGGACAGTTTACCGGATTACAGTCCATCGTCTCACAGGGACAGAGCTTCTCCTTCGCCGTGAGAGTCAGCACTTTCAAGCGGCACCCCTCGCCTTTCAGGCAGTCAAACGCGTCCTTCGCCACCGTGCGGGTGATGGTTTTTGCCGTCAGATAAAAAATCCGGTCCGCCAGCCCCTCGCCCACGGCCTTCACCGAGGGAAATACCGTCGCAATCGTCTTGCCTGTGCCGGTGGGCGCCTGCAAAAACAGAATCTTTTTCCGGGAGATTGTCCGGTAGACATCCCCCACCAGTTTTTTCTGCCCCTCCCGGTAGGGAAAAGGGAAATCCAGCACTTTGATGGAATCCCTGCGGATCAGATTCCACTCATACTGGTGATCCGTCCACTTCCGGTAGGACGCAATCACTTCCTCAAACCATAGCTGCAGAGTTTCAAAGGAATATACCTCATCAAAACGCTGGATCGCCTCCGTATCCAGGTCGCAGTAGGTGATCTGCACGCCCATCCGGCCAAGACCCTGCTGCAGGGCAAAAATATAGGCGTAGCATTTCGCCTGCGCCAGATGAACCGGATAGGGCTCCGCAAAGCGGGTCACATCCGTATACATACACTTGATCTCATCTATATAAAAAATCCGTTCTTTCGTAGGATCCGCAACAGAACCTGCCGTTCCCTTCTCAGACGACACGAAATCCGTCTCTGCTCTCAAAAATTCCTCCGGATTTTCTGCCGCTGCCTGATTCTCCGAAATCTCCTTCGGTGCCTGCCTCCAGAACACACCATCCGCTCTCCCCTCCACGGAAAGCAGATAATACCCCATGATCAACTCATGCTTTAAAGTCACCTCTGACCGATACTCCGAACCCATGCGCTTCTGGATCTTGCGGTGCATGCGGCTCCCCTCCTGCATGGCCTCCTGGCGTACGCCCTTGCCGACCCGGTTGTCGATATCGCCGGACCGGAACACGAACTCTACCAGATTGCGGACGGAGATGCGGATCTTCTCCTGTTCAATTATCTCCACGCTCTGCTGCGTATCCTCCATAAGCGCCTGACTCATTTTAAAAGTTACTGCCTTTCTTTCTATTCCCGCTTATTATAATGCAGAATTCAGGAAAGAACAACGACAACCTTAAAACGGCCGGCAGCAACATCCGCCGAACATAGACATGAGACAGCACAATGTCAGGCATAAGCCGCCGGTATTCCCAAAGGGTCTCTCATAGGACGAGCCCATATTCTGGTACCAGGTGCCGCCAAACTCCAGATTCTGCAGGAACTGGCGGTATTCCATATTACTTGGCTCCATCTCGACTGCCTTTCTGGCAAACTCCATGGCCTGAACATTATTTCCCACGCCCTGATGAGCCGCCGCGGCAAAATAATACCAGCGCGCAGAGCGCTGATTATTCGGCATGCGGTTCAGGGTATTTAAAGCCTCACTAAAATGACCGCTGTTGATATAATTGGCCGCAGCCCGCATCTCCGGGGAATTGTTGTAGGAACTGCCATAGCCGCCCTGGCCGCCATAGGACTGCCCTCCATATCCACCCTGATGATAGCCGCCATAGGACTGTCCTCCGCTCCCGTAGCCGCCCTGGCCGTAAGTGCCGGAGCCGAACGGTCCGCGATTCTGGGCGCTGCCGTTCTGATAACCGCCGGAATACCCCTGCTGCTTCTCTTTCATGATCTGGTTATACGCCTGCTGCACTTCTTTAAACCGCTCCTCAGCCACTTCCGGATGCGCACTGTTGACATTCGAATCCGGGTGGTACTTCCGGCTGAGCTGACGGTATGCTTTTTTTATCTCCTCATCTGTGGCATCATGTGAAACACCCAGAATCTCATATGGATCCCTCACTTTGGATTCCTCCGTTTTTTCTTTTTCTCCTGCAAATATTCGTATTTTGACCACACGCCGGAATACAGAATATTCCGAATAATATCCGCATGCTGTAAGATTGGCAGCCGCTCAAAAGACTTGGCGCACTCCGACATCATGCTCGTCAGAATCAGCTTGCTTAAGGTTTCAAAATCCTCCGGGCTGTTCTTCGCCATATTCATAAAAGGATTGTACTCATTCCTGCGCCGGTCACGGTCCAGATCCTCATAGGCATCCATCAGATAGATAAACTTGCCGAGATAAAAACCGAGACACCTGAGCTCATCTGCCCACAGATCATCCTTCCAGGCAAAAATCTCGCCCAGCATCTCGCCGGTCAGACCCGCGACCGCGTCAATATTCTCCTCCCGCTTTGCCTCCAGCATGTTCAGGCGGTTCATATAATTCTCCAACGCCTGCGCCTGCCGCGGATACTTCGCAGAAATACGCCGGTAGTCGCGCTTCAGCATTTGGGACATCACATGCTTCGGGAGATTACGATCGTCTTTCCAGTCATCAATCATATTATGGTAGGACAAAAGGACATTCATGTCGGAAGCATAGTGGGAAGCCTCATTGATATAAGCGGTCTTTCTTTTGCCTGGGTGGAGCGGGCAGATAAAATGAGTCTCCTCATTTTCCAGTTCATACAAGCCAGTCAGCAGAATAATCAGGAATGTCATATCATAGTTCAGCAGCATCTGGCCCTTTACACCGCTGCTCTTTTTCAATACCTGACATAGACCGCAATAGTAGGACTGATACTGCTGCTTACTCTCCTCCGATAAACTTTTCTGATTGACGTAAATATAACCAAACATATCTGCTCCTGCCGTGAGGCATTCATCCTGTTATAATATTATGATACAAGAGACAAACAGAGCTATCATACCCGCTTGTCGCCCCGACCATATTATGATTATGTAAGCGTATCCAACGTTTTCTCAGGTTTTTTTGATAAAGGTCGTCCGGCACTTCGGACAGGTAATCTCAATCCTGCCCTTCCCTTTCGGCACACGCACCTTCTGACTGCAGTGAGGACAGAAGAAAAAACGGTAATATTTCCGCTGTTCCCGCTGCCGTCTGCGCTCCTCCGCGGTCGGCCTGCTGTAACTGCGCTGCCCGGACTGACGGCCATAGCTGCCGCCGGATCCGCCGCCTCTGCGAAACCGGGATGTGATATCCAGAAAACGGTCATTTTCAGCACTGCGCTTCCCCGTATTCCTGGAGAACATGCGAAAATATGTCCAGACCAGAAGCACCAGGGCAATATACCAGATAATCCGATTCTTTGTAAAAAGATTTACTACAATCAAAACCAGGGTAACTATGGATAGAAACTGGTTTAACTGATCATTCCCATATCGCCCATACATAAATTCCTGAAATCTGTTTCTCATTTTTACGCCTCATTTCACGTATGGAATAAACCCGGCGGTCCATGTCAGGCAGCAGTCTGATCTTAGATCAAAAAGATGACAGCCCGCCCGATCGCCGCTTTTGTTGCACCTGTCTTTCATTTTACCTGTTGAAAAAAAGCTGTCAACCATCCTATTATCTTTTTAGAAAGATTTAATCATTTGTAATGATTCAGTTTAGACAAAGGAACAGTTATGATACCGTGACGCATAACAAACCACCACTATGATACGCTTTCCTGAAGAACCTGCAGCCGGCGGCGGAACATCTCCTGATATTGCGGCAGTTCCGCAAAACACGCATCCTCAATATCCCGAAGCTGGTGCAGGCCATTTTTCCTTACAGCCTCCTGCGCAGCCTCCATCTGACTGCAATGTCTGCCCCACAGGGTCTGGCAGTTTGCCCCTTCCAGCGTCTGATATACATGAAAAGCCTGATTGAAATCCATCAACGGATACAGGCGCACCGGTTTGTTCGTAGCATTTTTTATCAACACTCCCCAGTTACCCCAATGCCGATCCGTATTCCCCACCAGATAATCTACAACATTCATCATATAATAATTATGCCGATCCAACTGCAGAACATATTTCTGCGTGTTGCGATCGTGATTCAGGGAATAAATTTCAAATGCCTCCATGGACACAATGGAAAACTCCGGTGAAGTGATATTCTCACTCACTGTCACACGCTCTCCGTCAAACCATCCTTCTTCATACAGCACCTGGGAGACATCAAAACAGCGGCAGATCCGGCTGGCCAGCAGGTCCCGCGCCACAGCCTCTTCCCCGCCGTCCTACAAAAGTTCAAACCCCTGATCGCCGCGCGAGCAGGCCTTGGGAAAACAGCCATTGGTAGACAGATCCCGCGCCAGTTCTTCATTGTCCACCGTATACTGACGCCCTTTTAACGCGATATCAATAAATGCGTTGCTCAGGTGATTTTCATAAAGGTTTACATCAGAAAACGCGACCTTTTCTTCCTTCTGTTTCACCCAGAACACATCCGTCAGAGAAGCACAGCGGTAAGACAATGCAACCTCGGCCCGTTCTCTGTCCGTCACAGCCTGCTTCATTCCGATACTGTTTAAAATCTCTTTTGCGTACTTTCTGTCCAGCGTCAGCACGCGGGTGGCACACCAGTAATAAAAATTGGTGATATTGCTGACCATGGTATCAATGTCCCGTCCGGCATCATCCAGATACAGGTTGTACGGCATAAAAGAGCGAAAATATACTTTGCAGCGGCCCGAGGTATCAATTCTCGCAACTCTGCGGTTTTTATGCATGATGTCATAAATTTTTCCTGCCATTTTACGCCTCCTGTAACACTTTTCTCCGCAGCATCCGTCCTTTTATGCGGAATTCTATCTGTCAAAATCACAGGGAATCTTCACTTTAGTACTTTACAATATCAACGTCTTTCCTATGATATAAAAAAGCGCCTTACGGCGCTTTTTTCATGAGCAAGACGATAAGCCGGGTTATGTCGCGTGTGATCATCTGTCTAGGATAACCGTTACCGGTTACCTCAAGCAACCTACCTGAAGCTGGCGGGCCGCGTCATCGCTTCGTTTCGGTCTTGCTTCGAATGGGGTTTACATGGCCCCGGATGTTGCCACCCGGGCGGTAGTCTCTTACACTGCCTTTCCACCCTTACGCCGGCCTGAGCCAGCGTGGTATCTCTCTGTTGCACTGTCCCTGGAGTCGCCTCCGCCGGACGTTATCCGGCATCCTGCCCTGTGAAGCCCGGACTTTCCTCGTCTGCGGCCTTTCGGCACCTGCAGCCGCGATCACATGTCTTACTCATCAATGCAATGTATTATAATACGATACTGCCATGAAATACAAGCTTTTTATCAAATAAGCGCTCCATTCATGACCAGCTTTGTATAAGTTCGATTACGGAAATCACAGATTTCCTATCTCACTTATATCTCACTGCTATCTTACTTATTTTGGCCTTGGTATCATCATCATATGTGAAAACATCCGCTACCCATAAATTCCCGCAGAATCGAATTGTGGCCGATATAATCTCCCGGGACCGGCAGGACATAATCCAGAATCTTCAGCAGACGCTTTGCCTCCTCATACTCCGGGCAGCCCGGCTCCACAGAAAACAGCATTGGCTCCACATAGCACTTCAGAACCGCCAGTTCATAAATCAGAGCCGTATTGAACATGACGTCCGCCTCCTCCTGGAAGGGAAAAATATTCTTCTCCTCCCCGCAGCGTACCGAAGGCCACCGGGCCAGCGTTTGCCGGACACTCGTGTTCCGCGTTCTGGCATCGCGCACCATACGGCGGAAAAGCCGCGTATCTGTCGTGGAAAGATTGTTCTGCGAATCAATGTTTAACTGTGTCAGCGCACTGATATAAATCTTAAATTTGCAGTTTCTGGGAAGATCGGCAGCCAGCTTTTCATTCAGACCGTGAATTCCCTCAATGACCAGCACATCGCCGTCCTGTATCTTTAACGGCTGCGGCCGGTATTCCCGATACCCGGTACGGAAATTGAATACGGGGAGCGTAACTTCCTTTCCCTCCAGGAGATCACTCAGGCACCGGTTCAGCAGCGGAATATCGATGGCCTCCAGACATTCGAAATCATACTCGCCGTTTTCATCCAGCGGAGTATCTTCCCGGTTGACATAAAAATCATCCAGAGAAATGGGGTGCGGACGAAGCCCATGCGCCGTCAGCTGGATAGACAGGCGATGGGAAAAGGTAGTCTTTCCGGAAGAGGAGGGGCCCGCGATCAGCACCACTTTTTTGCGCAGATCTCCCGCGATTTCCTCCGCAATACCCCCGATTTTCTGCTCCATCCAGGACTCCTGCACCAGAATCAGTTCCTGTATCCTGCCCGCAGCAATCGCATCATTCAGCTCACTGATCGTGCGGACTCCCATGCTCTCCCCCCATGCCGCAGAATCATCCATAATCCGGAACAGCTTATCCATAGGGCGAAACCTCGCCACCGCATGAGTGTCCCGGTCCGGAAACATCAGCATAAACCCCTTCTGATATGGAATCAGATCAAACTGTCCGCCGTATCCGGTAGAAGGAGCCATATATCCGTAATAATAGTCATGATATCCATTCAGGTCATAAATGTTCACTCTGGACTGGCGGCGATAACGGAACAGACCTGCCTTGTCATCCCGCCCGCAGCTGTGAAAATAGTGGATTGCCTCCTGTGTCCTCACAGAATGTTTGGTAATAGGCAGATCCCGCCGCACCAGCTCCTGCATTTTTTCTTTCAGTTCCAGAATACGGGCGTCATCCGCAGGCAGGAAACGATCGCCGTCGCGGAATTCACAGTAGTAGCCCTGACCGAGAGAGTGCTGCACGATTACGCGAATCTGTGATGCAGATACTTTGCCGGGTTTTTCTGTCTTTTCCACGTGACCGGCAATCCCTTGATCTGCCGAGATATTGCTCTGTGTCTCTGCCCTTTCGGCTATTATACACTCATTTTCGTCACACCCACATCTGCCAGCAGCATATAGTTCATAAGCGGCTGCCTCCATGATCAGCGTCACGGTCCTCCGGTATGTATTCCTCCCGGATTTCTCCGCTGTCGTGACAAACTCCAGTTCCCCGTCCCCCTCAACTTCCTTGAAGAGTTCCCTCAGGTTATTCTGATACCGTACCAGAATAATATCGTCCGGATAATCTGCCTGGTATTCTTCCGCGATATCCAGGAAAAGAGTGCCTTCCGGGTAATGATATGTCTTATTTTTGATTGTTAAAGCAGGCATTGCAAACCTCCTTTTCTGACGCTCCACTTATTTTGACCCTGGTATCATCATAATACGAAAGAGCCGCAGTTATCAGTTCTTTTTTATGCAAAAGCTCCCGAAAGCGATCAGTTACCCTGTCTTCCCGTTTCCGCGCAGGCATTGCACCGCCTGCCGGGAAATTTCTGGCATTCCCCACAGATGAAGAACCTTCCGCCGGAGAATGTCTCATATCATCCGGGGCAGGCTGCGCATCTTCCAGCTGTCTCAAAATTCGATCCGTCGTGAGTAATTCCTTTTCCAGCCACCGTTTCAAGACAGGGTGGCGTTTTCTGAGGAGAACCGGGCCGAAAGCGTCCGCAAGCTCCTCTGCCGGGATGCAGGAATATCCATCCAAATCCCCCGCTGGTTTCACATTCGGAGTGCCGGGATATCCCTCCAGGTCACCCGCCGGTCTCACAACCATATTCCTCATACCGCAAACAGGAGATACCGTTGCGTTTTCCTGCTCTCCATGGAGCAGGTACCGCCTGACCGCTCTCATCATAGGATAAAATTTCCCGTCCTCCTCAACCATATCCTCGTCAACAATACAGAATCCGATCTCCCGGATGCATCTGCGCACAGAAGAGATATCAGACTGCGGCTGCAGGACGAATTCAGTAACACTTTCCGGAATTCCATTTTTTACTATATGGATCTGTTTCATGTCATTCTCCGGATTTTCATCTCCTGCTGCGTGGATTTGCGCCGTAGCATCCCCCGCCTCTCATCTCCGGCAATAAGAATACGGCACATCAGGCAGCCACCCATACCGGCAATGAGAACGGTATCCGCCTCATCTCCGCCCAGTTTTTCCAGACCGTCAGAAAGCCGGGTCTGTATACGGTCCGACAGCCCGCACTCCTCAATATGCTGTCTCGCCCTCTCCAGAGGTCCCTCATGGATGTCCATGGCAATCGCCGATGGAATTCTGCCCGTCCGGCAAAGATATATGGGTATGTATCCGTGGTCACAGCCCACATCCGCCAGGCGGCTTCCCGGAGTCACCATATCCGCCAGTGCAGACATACGGACAGATAAGCGAATCCCGTTTTTTGTTTTAACAGAAAAACCTTGTTTCTCCAAAGTACTCCTTCCACAATCTCAGAACTTCCTCACTCCTCGCTTCAACCATACGCATAATATTATGTAATGTGTGCTCCGGAATTCTGGTGTTATTATGACACAAATAACATTTCCCTCTGCTCGTAATCCATATCTTGGTCGCATTTGGCGACGGACTTCCTTTTGACACATGAACATGCACCGGCTCCAGCGGTTCACCCTCGTTCGTCCAAAAATATACCCAGTAACCTCCAATTTTAAAAACCTGAGGCATTCTCAAATCCTCCTTTTTGAGCGAACTCCATAATCAAATGAGCTGTAGACCTGATAATTTCCTGATAGTTTTCTATATCCGTTTTTGAAAAACCTTCCACATCCTCCCAATCATAAGAAGGAAGCCAACACGTTGCATGCCGAAAGCAAAATTTTTCATCCGGCTTCTCAATATATACTTTCACACGGCCATCCGTCTGCATATCAGAGTGAACGATCTCTGTTTCATCATTTAATGTCATAAAAGGATACATCATAGTACAACTCCTCCTGTCGTTTAATCCAGATAATCCTTCAGCTTCCGGCTGCGGCTCGGATGGCGCAGCTTCCGGAGCGCCTTCGCCTCGATCTGGCGGATACGCTCACGGGTGACATTGAACTCTTTGCCTACTTCCTCCAGCGTGCGCGCACGCCCGTCGTCCAGGCCAAAGCGCAGGCGTAGAACCTTCTGTTCCCGCTCAGTCAGCGTGCCGAGGACCTCAACCAGCTGCTCTTTTAACAGCGTAAACGCGGCGGCGTCCGCCGGAACCGGGACATTATCATCCGGAAGGAAATCGCCCAGATGGCTGTCCTCCTCCTCGCCGATCGGCGTCTCCAGAGACACCGGCTCCTGGGAAATTTTCAGAATCTCACGCACCCGCTCCGGGGGCATATTCATCTCCTCCGCGATCTCCTCCGGCGTCGGTTCCCGTCCGAGTTCCTGCAGCAGCTGGCGGGACACGCGGATCAGCTTGTTGATCGTCTCCACCATATGCACCGGAATCCGGATGGTTCTGGCCTGGTCCGCAATCGCTCTCGTGATGGCCTGGCGGATCCACCAGGTCGCATAGGTACTGAACTTATATCCTTTTCTGTAATCAAACTTTTCGACCGCCTTAATCAGCCCCAGATTTCCCTCCTGAATCAGATCCAGGAAAAGCATGCCGCGGCCCACATAGCGCTTCGCAATACTGACTACAAGACGGAGGTTCGCTTCCGCCAGACGCTTTTTGGCGTCGGCGCCCTGCTCCTCAATTATTTTCTGGATACGGATTTCATCCTCCAGGTCCGTTTTTTCCTCATCTTCTGCCGTCTTTAAGCGCTCTGTCAGAATCTCAATCTTTTCCGTGGCGACCGCACCTGTTTCCATCTCTTTCGCCAGAGAAATCTCTTCCTCCGCTGTCAGCAGAGGAACTTTCCCAATCTCTTTTAAGTACATGCGCACCGGATCCTCGAGGCTGACGCCGTCGGGAACCGACAGATCAATTTTTTCAACCTCCACATCCAGCTCGTTATCCTCATCGTCGATCAGGATATCGTCGTCATCCTCCGCCATGCGCAGGACATCCACGTGGTGCGCCTCCAGATACTCCAGAATGCGGTCAATCTGATCGGGATTCAGATCCAGATCCTTGAAAAAATCACTGACTTCCTGGTACTCCAGCATATTTTTCTTTTTCTTTGCAAACTCCAGTAGCTCCGGAAGCTTTTTCTGAAGCTGTTCCATCTTATTCTCTGTGCTTTCTTTCATCTTCTGCGTGTCTTTTTCTGCCATTGTGTTCATCCTTCCAATTAAAATTGAAACCAGAATAGTATCATTGTTTCCCTAATCTATAGAAATATGCAGTTTTGCCAGTCTTTTCCTGTCCTCGACCAGCTTCTGCAATCCTGCCATATCCGTGGGGTCCAGGTGTTTGGAACGATATGCGATACTGTTTTGCTTCACCCGCCGCACCGTCTCATTCAGCGCCTTTTCCCGGTCCTGCTTCTTATCCAGCGAATCGATCCTTGCGTTAAACAGCGCCGCCGTCTCCCGCTGCTGCTCTTCCTCCGGGAACATGCTGATGATCCGCGCCGGATTCACGCCGCCTTCCGCGTGCTGTGCATATACAATCTCAGCCACCTGCCGATAAATCTCCTCAGTAAAATCTTCCGGTCCGATCAACTCCCCGAGCCGGTCAAACAAAACCGGATCCTCAATCAGCCAGGTCAGCAGCAGACGCTGGGATTTCTTCATGCCATCCTCTTTTTTCTTATTTTCATGGACGCCGGACTTTAACGGCTTTCGATCCGCCGCTATACCGCCCCGCGCCCCCGCATGGTTGACCATGGAGCGCAGCTGCTCAAATCCGATCTGATAGCGCCGCGTCACCGCCTCGATATAATTTTCCCGCTCCAGCGTCTCACTGAATTCCAGCAGCCGCTCGGACACCTTGCGGAAAAACGCGGTCTTGCTCTCCGGATCGGAAAGATCATAATCCTGCTCCAGCATACGAATCTCAAAGAGGAAACTGTTCTCCGCGGCGTCAATCCGCTCCTGGTAAGCCTCCGCGCCCAGCGCCTTGATAAACTCATCCGGATCCTTGTACGGCTTCATATTGATCACCTTCGCGGTGATCCCCGCCTCCTTTAGAATCGGGATTGCCCGAAGCGCCGCCCGGATTCCCGCCCCGTCGCTGTCAAAGGTCAGATACACTTCCTTCGTACAGCGCTTCAGCAGGCTGGCATGCCCGGAGGTCAGCGCCGTACCAAGCGACGCCACCGCGTTGTCAAATCCCGCCTGATGGAGGGCAATGACATCCATATATCCCTCGCAAAGCAGAATCCCCTGCCGCCGCGAAGATCTGGCAAAATTCAGTCCGTAAAGATTGCGGCTCTTGTCAAAGACAATGGTCTCCGGGGAGTTAAGATACTTGGGTTCTCCCTCGCCCATGACTCGCCCGCCAAAGCCGATCACGCGATTATTCGCGTCCATAATTGGGAACATCGCCCGGTTCCAGAACTTGTCTCCGCCGCCCCGCGCTTCATCAATGCGGATCAGCCCGCTGTCTTTTAAAATATCATCCGGATATCCCCTTTTTTTCAGGTACTGGTACAGATCATCCCTATACTTATTAGAATAGCCAAGGCCAAAATGCTGCATGGTCGCAGCCGTCAGCTCCCGCTTCTGAAAATACTCCAGCGCGTGTTTTCCCTGGGGGCTTCGCAGCAGACGGTAAAAATACTCTGCCGCCACCTTGTTGATCTCCAGAATCTTTGTCCTGCGATCTGACTCTCGCTTCTGCGCCGCGCTCATCTCCTGCTTCGGCAGCGTGATGCCCGCCCGGTCCGCCAGGCTCTGCATCGCCTCCTGAAACGTAAAATTCTCATACTGCATCAGAAAAGTCAGCACGTTGCCGCCGGCGCCGCATCCGAAACAGTAGTACATCTGCTTGTTCGGAGAGACGGAAAAGGAGGGCGTTTTTTCATTATGAAAGGGACAAAGCCCGAACCAGGTGCTGCCCTTTTTTTGTAAACGCACATAGCCGGAGATCACATCCACAATGTCATTGCGGGAGCGGACCTCCTCGATGAGCTCATCGGAATAGAATGGCATGCAATGCCTCCTTTCCTTAGTATACCTGCCATTGTTTCGGAATAAATAAATCCTGGTACTTTGCGACCGCAAACTGGTCGCTCATGCCGGCGATATAGTCGCAGATGATCCTGTCTTTCGGCTCGCCCTGCTCCAGCATGCGGTAGTTAGTTTTAGAAATTTCCTCCGGGTGCTCCATATAGTATTCGAACAACCGCTCTAACAAATCCTCCGCCCGCTGTTCCTCACCCTTTGCCACCGGGTTGGTATAAACATGCGCAAACATAAATTTGCGCAGTTCACTGAGGGCTGCTTCCACTTCCTCCGACATGCGGATGGCGTTCTGATGCTGGCTGTTGATGATAATATCATGAATCAGCGTATTTAAGCGTTCCCGTGTGGTAAATCCAAGAGTTTTTCGAAGCTCCGCCGGAATGTCCTCCTCCCGCATCACATGCGCCCGGATGGCGTCGTCAATATCGTGGTTGACATACGCGATTTTATCTGAAAGGCGCACAATCTTCCCCTCCAGTGTGGCCGGATTCCCGCTGGTTTTATGGTTCAGGATGCCGTCCCTGACTTCCCAGGTCAGATTCAGCCCCTGACCGTCCTTCTCCAGCTTCTCCACAATGCGGACACTCTGAACGTTGTGCCGAAACCCGCCCTCGCAGAGCTTGTCCAGCATCCGCTCACCGGCATGTCCGAAAGGCGTATGTCCCAGATCATGGCCCAGGGCGATGGCCTCCACCAGATCTTCATTCAGGCGCAGCGCTTTCGCGATCGTCCGCGCGTTCTGGGAAACCTCCAGCACATGCGTCAGCCTGGTCCGGTAATGATCTCCCCTGGGAGATAAAAACACCTGCGTCTTATCCTTCAGGCGGCGGAATGACTTGCTGTGCAAAATGCGATCCCGGTCTCTCTGATAGACCGGGCGGATGTCGCACTGCGGCTCCTCCACATCCCTGCCCCGGGAATTCTCACTCAGGGAAGCAAACGGACTTAAATATTCTCGTTCTCTCAGCTCCAGCTGTTCTCGAATCGTCATATGTATTATCCTCTTTTAATATAATTCGGCAAAAAAGCGGAATTTCCTTTTTATTTTTACATTTATTTCCCCGGGAATCCGTAATCAGAGAAGAGTTACGTTTTTTTACTATTATCAGATACATTGTACCTTTGAACCTGGCCGCATAAACTGATAAAATCTACCCCGGAAGATATCTCCCGGGGTAGAAAACAAATGCAGGAAAAGGGACTTGAACCCTCATGAGCGCAATGCTCACACGGACCTGAACCGTGCGCGTCTGCCAATTCCGCCATTCCTGCGTATGAA
>JAJBTR010000189.1 GCA_020860745.1 Lachnospiraceae bacterium
GGCCGTGTGAGCAGTGCGCGCATGAGGGTTCACGTCCCTATTCCTGCACTGGATGATTGGATGCCCCCGGAGATATTCTCCCGGGGTTTTCAACATCTGTTGAATCGCGATTTTGGGTACCACCCGGGTACCACTTCAGGATGCCAGATCTGAACGGCAGTCGATATGAAGCGCATTGGAGTATCTTGCGACATTTTTTTTGCCATCCGGATTTGAAAACTCATAATATGTATGTGTGGTCGAGGCGCATTTGTGTCCGCCGAACTGTCGCACTTCTTCTTCTGTGAATCCGTTTTGAAAGAGTTTTGACAGTACCGTTTTTCGAATGGAATGGTTCCCTTTCTGGATGATGTCCAGTTTTTTATTTACCCGCCGAAGAGTATTGTTGATGCTGTCTTTGGTGAGTTTCTCCCCCTTTAAGGAGAGGAACAGCCACTCCACTGTTGAAGAATGAATGGTTTTATTATGCGCAATGATTGCCTTTACATAATCCTCCGCTTCGGGGGTCAAAGGCAGGTCACGTTTTCCGTCTTTACTCTTTGTAAAATTGACAACCTCATATCCGTGCCGGTGTAACTTCCCTTCATTATCTTTTTCGTGTGAAGCTCGCTCTTGCCGCCTGATCTTGCCGATGTGGTTTTCAAAGTCAAAATCGGAAACCTTTAACGCCACAAGTTCTCCGACGCGCAACCCCAGATAAAAGTTAAGGTATATGCCAAGGTAAGCGGAATTTCCTATTTTCTCAAACTGAGCCATGCAGAGGTCAACTACAGCCTCTGCCACTTCCAGACGAAATACCTGTTCATCATATGATTTTTCTTCTGGTTCATCGAAATGCTTGTCACTGATGTTTTTTATTTCTCTCGCAGCGTTATGAGCGATCGTGCCGTCTTCCACCGCATAGTCGAGCATCATATTGATCACGGATTTCATTTCTTTGTACTTTTTTCGATCAAGTCTGTTACTGTGGGTAACATCCAAAAGCCATAATTTGTTGTCCCTTGTCTTCAAAGTCCGGATATCCCGGTTAGCGATGGGGGAGTCTTTATAATACTTTTCCCATACCCACTGCAGTTTGGTTGCATTGCTCATACTGGTCTCCACAATTTTTGTACTGCAGCCAGTCCGGATAGATGGCGGCAAGCGTATTCTTGTCGTCTGACTTCCGGTAAAATGAAACAATGGCATCGTCCAGATCATCGCGTTTGGTCTTCTTTAATATTTTCAGTTTGCCGTCTGTTTTTACTTTGGTATACCATCTCCCGTCTGCACCTTGCCAGATTTTATAGGGATGCTGTTCTAATATCTCTATTCGTTTCATTATTTCTTCTACATCCCGCGCAGTTGGTTTTAGTTTAGCACTTTTCTCCAGTTCCATCAATAAAGTCTGACAGTTTTTCATCAATAAAGTCTGATAGTTTTCCATCAATAAAATCTCCTTTTTCTTTTATTGACAGAATGGAAGAAAAAGCAGGATGCCGGATTTTTTTGGGCAGAGGGTATTTGAAGGCTTTATTAAGGGCGGTAGCGAGGTACGATATATTCTCCCAGCATTCGTATACTACGATATTTTCTTCCTCGCCGTCCTCAATCAGCGTGTCGTATATATCGTCTTCCGATTCATTTCGTTTCAGGGTTTTGAATAAATCGGGATCCTGTTCACAGGGGATCTTTATGATCAGTGTCCTTGTCTCTTTCCGGTAGTGTATAAGCCGGGTAAAGTAATCGACACCGGGAAGTCCCCAGAATGTATCCGCAACGTCGCCAAAGGTTACCGTTCCATCAGGAAACTGGATATAGATGATAATCCACTTTTTTGATTTGACATAAGTGATTGTTATGCCGCTTTCTGTTTTTACAGTCATGGAAAAGCGCCTCCTTTTTTATCTGCTTAAAGTATGGAAGAATGGAAAGCGTTTTTGTAAAATGGCTCTTTGTATCTGTTTTCCTGTAGTAGGAGAAGATACTGTTTCCTCTTTTATGAAAATGAGCTGGAATCTTTCATACTATAGATGAAGAGTATTTTTAATCACGTAATCCATAAGGTGTATCTCAGTACACGGCAACCCCGGGGATGCCTTAGTAACCGGTGTGAATGGTTTAGCAGGGGTGCATGCAAGGGAATGATTAGGCCTTTTGAAAATTCTCTGTGCAACTGAATTGACAGGCAAAACCTGAGCCTGATGCCAGACAGGACAAAGATGGCAAGCGGACCTTAAAACTGAATATTGCATAGCAGAGGGTGGCCCAAAGCTTTATGAATGCATTGACAGAAAACGATGAATTTGGCAGGGGAGACGGAGAAAAAGCCCCTGAAATATTTGCTCGGATCAGGGAGGGTGTGGCTGCCAGCTTACTGCCATATGATGGCGTGATATGATATGCGCGGCAACCCGCAGAAATGCTGATGTTGCATCGATTTTTCGGGAAAAAGGAAAAAGCGATCCTCCCTTGGTTAACAGTGTGGGTTGGTTTATATATAAGATATATGGATGATGTAGTAGTACAGGGATAGGGTATAGCAGGGGCGTGTTATTAAGGGGAGTTAAAGGTATCTTTTGGATAGAGAAAAGAGAGTATTACAAGAAAGTGAGTGTAGATATGAATGATACGATGACGGATAGTAACTGTGTTCAAGTAATAGGTTTGATGAAAACTATATTTACCTATGACCATGATGTTGATAGTGGATGTGAGATTTATGGAGCAGAATTGGAGATTCCACGGAGAAATTGCGGATATCCTGATGTATTGCCGATTACGGTATCCGATCAGATAGTCGATGTTGCCAGGGATTATACCGGACAGCGGGTACAAGTGGCAGGAGTATTGTGCCCCAATGATGCAGAGAAACCTGAGAGTGGTAAGCACAATCTTTCTGTAGTAGTCCATTCATTTGAAACGGCAGTTATGATCTTTGTTATTTTTATCCTTTATCATATGCCAAAAGCTATTCGCATCATATGCACACAAAATAAAATTACTACTTTTGAAAACTTTCTTTGTGTTTCCGAGTTCAAAATCTTCCCTAAGGCCTAATTCGGTCATTCTACTGGATTTGGAATCGCCAAATCCCACGATTCTATCCGGTAACAATAATATTCCGCCTGCTGAACAAACTATTATCAGGCTAATAATCCATGATGCTATCTTTTTCATGTAAGTTTTCTCCTGTCTTGCTTTTTTGAACTTTGCTTTTTATGCATATATCTTCATTTTAAGTATGGGAGAAAATAGTGAATGGAAATAATTTTCGGGCAAACCACAATATCATTTTTCAAGATCGGGCAGAATGTAGAAGGCAGCAAAATAGTGGTTTACCAAGAAAATCTGGAGAATTCTAATATTAATATTTTCCGAACGTGATATTTAACAGGTGTATCCGGAAGATATACTTTGCGAATACCTATTGGTATCCTGCTATGCATTGATTGCAATTAGAAAATAAAAAAGAAGCCACCAGACAGTATAGACTAGCTGATGGCTAATAGGAGAATATTGACTCATACCAATAATTGGATAATTTACGGTTCTTTTGTGGCCCCGCAAACGCTACACTCGTAATACTCAAGGGTCTCTACAGTTGTAGTACCTGTTTTGACTTTTTTAGCAGAATAAGTAGCACCTCCGGAATGCACTTTTTGTATATGAAAACATACTTCATCTACGGAATCAAAATATTCTCCACATCCGTCATAATTACAAACCTGTTTAACTTCATATACATCTTCTTCCTTTGTTGTATACACGGCTTCCCATGTATGTTCTCCTGTCGCGGCAATAGTTTGCGTATAGGATGCTCCGCAGGAAGAACAGGTATAGGTCCTTATGCCGGCGGATGAACAGGTTGCTGCTTTAGTCACGGTCGATGTGTAATTATGCCCGGTTACTGCAATAGTTTCTGTATAAGTGGCACCGCATTTCGTACAGGTATATGTACGGATTCCTGAAGTTGTACATGTAGCGGCTTTCGTTACTGATGAAGAATATACATGAGAACAGGAAGTTAATGTGGCTTTGCCATTTTTCACAGTATAAGTCTGCCCGTTATATGTGTATGTCCCATTATAAGAGAAGTTGACTTTTCCGCTTTTGACGACCCAACTGCCATTTTTATTGGCTGCGACACCATTAAAGGTGAAATCCACTTTACCATTTTTAATGTACCACCAGCCGTTTGTATTACTGTAATCAGCTACGCCGGTGTATGAGGTTTGTACCTTACTGCCCGTCACATACCACCAAGTGCCTTTGGTCCCTATTGCGCCGGTTGTATCGTGGATTACGCTGTTCTTTTTAAATGTAACTTTTCCGTTCTCGCAGTACCATTTGCCGTTGCTGTTCGTGCCCAACCCGGTATAGTTAAATTGCACCTTGCCGCCTTTGACATACCACCAGCCGTTTTTATTCTGTGCTATGGTATTTACTGAAAAATCTACTTTGCCGTTTTTAATGTACCACCAACCATTTGCATTACTGTAGTTGGCAACGCCGGTATAAGATGTCTGTACTTTACTGCCCGTCACATACCACCAAGTGCCTTTGGCCCCTATTGCACCGGTTGTATCTTGGATTACGCTGTTCTTATTAAATGTGACCTTTCCGTTTTCGCAGTACCAATAGCCATTAGAATTATATCCGAATCCATTATAGCTAAATTGTACTTTACCGCCCTTAACATACCACCAGCCATTTTTGTTATGAGCTACAGTGTTTGCAGAAAAGTCGACCATGCCGTTTTTGACATACCACCAGCCGTTTGCATTGCTGTAGTCGGCAACTCCCGTATATGTCGTCTATACTTTACCGCCTTTGACATACCACCAGCCGGTTGTTCCGTTTACCGTGCCTTTGATCACGCTGTTGGTGCCAAATGAAACCTTTCCTTTGGAAATATACCACCAACCGTTGGAATTTTTCTGGAATCCGGTATAATTTGTCTGGATCACGCCATTCTTATAGTAATACCAGCTCCCGTCCGAACTTTTGCAGACACCATTTTGAGTCGCCGCTTCTGCTGTAACTGTTCCTGGCACTGCGGCTGCCACAGGTACTACTGAAGTAATACATAATGCTGCAAAAAGTGCCAGGACAAGTTTCTTTGTCTTTTTCATAGTTGCCTCCCGTTTTTGTAATTTGCCCCGTATAGGGCTTTATTGACAGTATACTCTTATCCTGCAAAAAAGGCAATTTCCAGGATAGGAGAATTTTAGAAATATGACACCATCCATTTATGGACCAGGTTTTTGCAACAGCATTCGTTCGGGTTGGAGCATGTTTTGCAACTGTTTTACAACTCAAAAGATTTGATACAGAAGAGACCATTCTGTGTGCATAGGGATAGAACAATTTTGGAAATAGTACTTGTGAATTATAGATGTTTATGGTATCTTATGATTAACAGAGAAAGAATGAATTTTCTGGTGCCGGATGGTACGATGAATTTGATATGTACGGAAGAGACA
>JAJBTR010000217.1 GCA_020860745.1 Lachnospiraceae bacterium
TCACATATGAGGCAAAACAGATGAAGATTTTGTAACCCTTATGAATAACATTTGCCTTTTTTTCTTTCCCTTTTCGAAATATTCAAGCGCTGCCGCGCCGGAGAATCCGATCTGCACGTGTAAAAATGTGATTGTCAGCCGGATTCCGGTGCGGCAGTCGCTGTTTCTCTGAAAAAGTCTGATATTTTCACCCGACTTGTGCAATATCCCCAATATAGGGTATACAACTATCTGAATTAAGGAAAAAATGCACAGAGAATAATGAACATTTTTGCCTGGGATGTCGAATATATGACAAAGCAGGATTCTTTGCGCATTGAATAAAAAGAAAGTTTCACATATGATAAATACAACAAAAAAATCAAGTTGTTAAGAAAGGAGAGGGTATTATGTCTTGTTACGAAGGAAGATTTGCCGGCAAGGTTGCGATCGTCACCGGCGGGTTCAGCGGTATCGGAAAAGCCACGGTAATGCGTCTGGCCAGTGAGGGAGCAAAGGTAATTGCGACTGACCTGAATGCAAATGCTCAGGCAGAGGTGGACAGGGAATTTAAAGAAGCGGGTCTGGAGGTTGTCACCGTGATTGCCGATCAGTCCAGCAAGGAAGATTGGGAGAAAGTAGTCGGTCTTGCGAAAGAAAAATTCGGAGCGCTTCACATTCTTGTAAATAATGCGGGGATGAATATCAGATATCAGTTATCTGAGATGGATCTCGGAGACTGGGAAAGGTCTCTTGCAGTTAATCTGACCGGTCCGATGCTTGGTATGTATACGGCCCTTCCGCTGCTTCGTGAATCCGGCGGCGGCTCCATCGTAAATACAGGATCAATCGCCGGAGTATGCGGGCATCCGACAACAGCCTACTCCGCTGCAAAATGGGGATTGCGCGGACTGAGCAAATCAGCAGCCTTTGAGTTTGGCGATTACAATGTGCGGGTAAACTGTGTTCATCCCGGCGCTACGGTCAGTGGCATCATCGACAGAGATGGTCCTGCGTTTCAGGCCCTGATCGCAAACTGTCCGCAGAGGCGGCCGGGATATGCGGAGGAGCTTGCCAGTGCAATCTGTTACCTGGCGTCCGATGAGGCAAGCCGTATTACAGGTATCGATATGAATGTCGACGGCGGATCGGCAGAGTGCGGATCTTACTGGGCAGTATGGGAGACAAGTAAGCGTCTCGCAGCGGAGCAGGGAAAGAGCCATCGCACCTGATTCCCAGGTTCTCATTTGATAGTATTCGTTCCGGGTGTACTATGGGCCCAGTGTGCCGGGGCGTATAAATAACTATATGTAAAAATTTAATATGAATAAATCCCGAAAGGAGAACAAAATGAACGAAAATTTCAAAATGCCAGACATTGCTACAGTAAAACCCGGTCCGATTGCTGACCCCGAACCGTTTGAGGTATATTCCAAAAAATATGAGGATCATGTTCATATGGTACGTGATGACGGTATCATCATGCTGCAGTTCCACACCAACGGTCGTCCGATGATCTGGGCTCGCCCGATTCACCGTACCGCGCATATGGCGATCCGTGCCGCGGCCAGCGATCCGGAGAACAAGGTTATGATTATCACCGGTACCGGAGCGTGGTGGGTAGCATACAGTTTTGAAGCTAAGTCCATGGCTCAGTATACCAAGGAAGACAGCTTTAGAAACAGATGCACAGCTACACTGGAGGATTACTGGGGAGATGCGGTGCCGCTGCAGGAGAACTTTATCTATGATCTGAACATTCCTACGATTGCTGCCATCAATGGCCCCGGCTATCATATGGATATGGCGCTGGATTGCGATCTGGTCATTGCCGCTGATGATACGGTTATGTTCGATGTACATAAGCATTTTGGCTTTGTATCCGGCGATGGTATTAATACAACTTATAAGGCTACCATGGGTCCGAAGCGTGCCGCTTATTATATGATGACCGGTGCTCCGATTACCGCGCAGCAGGCTCTTGACTGGGGTATGGTAAGTGAACTTCTTCCGCGGGAAAAGCTCATCGAGCGCGCATGGGAGCTTGCAAGAGATATCAGAGAAGTTTCCAGAAACCGTCCGGGCTGGCTTCGTTGCATGACAGAGATTTGCCGCCATGACTTAAAAGAGCGTTACACGAAAGATTTTACAGGTGAGTTCGCGATGGAGATGTGGGCATATCTGGTTGATGAGGAAGTATCTCACAACGATGAGGATCTGGTGAAGATGTGGACCAGCGGTAATATTGAGCTTCCCGCATGGGAAAGCAACCCGGTTGAGTATTATGATGTTCCGCCCAAAAAATAATCTGATCCGTACGATATGAGAAGATTGAAGTAGAGCGCAGAATACTGCGCTCTACAATTTTAAACAGAGAAATGGAATTTTGACTGTAGAAAGGAAGGAATAAATTGAAGTTTTTCAGACCTGAGCTTTTTAAAGAGACTGAAGATGGCGTATTCCTTGTCGGACAGAAGTGCAAGGATTGCGGGCATATTGCCTTTCCCAGGAAGAGGGTCTGCCCGGAGTGTTTTTCCGAAAATCTGGAAGAATATCTGCTGAGCCGCAAGGGAAATATGCACACCTATTGTACAACCTATCTTGGCGTTCCTCATTTACAGGGACCCTATACGAATGCGTATGTAGATCTTCCAGAAAAAATTCGCCTGTATACGTTGATGACCGGATGTGATCCGGAAGGAAAGGATCTGCACTGTGATATGCCGGTGGAAATGGTGATCGACGTCCTTTATAAGGATGAAAACGGCGAAGACGTCTATACGCACAAATTCAGGCCGATAAAGGAGTGATGACAGATGAATTTAAGAAAAGTTGCGATCGTCGGCATCGGCGAGACAAAATTTGGTAAATTTATGGACCGCAGCATAACCGATCTGGCGGCTGAGTCCTGCATCAGCGCAATCAAAGATGCGGGTGTCAGCCATAAAAAGATACAGCTGGCTACCGGGGCGTATGCCTGCCAGTGGAATTCGGAACGGGGACAGTATTTTACTCTTCCGGAAGTGATATTGCGTGAGATCGGTATCGCAAAAATACCGATGTTCCGTACTGAAAACGGATGTTCGACTGGTTCCGTGGCATTCCGTGACGTCTGGTATCGTATAGTGACTGGTGAATACGATATTGGACTCGCGTTTGGCGTGGAAAAAATGAATGCGGCAGATTCCCGCAGTATTCGAGGTGCAAACTCCGACCACGAGGCGGAAGGCGACTTTGAGATGGGCCTGAGTGCCGCCGGTATCTATGGGCTGATGGCAAATCGTCTGATGTATCAGTATGGCGTTACCAGGGAAGACCTCGCCCGCGTGGTGGTGAAAAATCGAAAATTCGGTTCTATGAACCCGATCTCTCAGTTCCCTTTCCCAACAACGATTGAGGAAGTCCTGAATGCGAGAATGATCGCGGATCCGCTGACGCTTTATATGTGCTGCGGACGCGGCGATGGTGCGGCATCTGTTGTGCTGATGGATGCGGAAACAGCAAAAAAGTACACAGAGCATCCGGTTTTTATTGAAGGGAATGTTTTGACCACCGGAACCTATTCTGATACCGAAGATTATGTGACGGTAGACAGCGACAAGCGCGCGGCGGCTCAGATCTATGAGATGGCCGGTATCGGGCCGGAAGATATCGATGTGGTGGAAGTGCACGACAGCTTTGCTCCGGCTGAGCTGAAGCACTACATGGATCTTGGTTTTTGCGGGCCGGGCGAATGCACACGGATGATCCGGGAGGGCGAGACGGATCTCGGAGGCAGAATTCCTGTAAATACCAGTGGCGGTCTGCTTTCCAAAGGCCATATTATCGGTGCAACCGGTATCTCCCAGATATATGAGCTGGTAAAGCAGCTTCGCGGAGAGTGCGGTCCGCGTCAGGTCAAGGGTGCTAAAGTTGCGCTTCAGCACAATTCCGGCGGATTTGTCCATTCGGAGTGGGCGTCCTGTGCCATGACTATTTTGACAATTTAATGATTCAAAGAATAAAGGAGAAATACAGATATGTCTGAGAGAAAATATTGGGATATGGAAGTGGAACCTCTGCTGAATACTCCGATGATGCGTGAGATTCAGCTGAAAAAACTTCAGAAAATGATCGCAAAGCTTTATGAGAGCAAGCCTTATTGGCATGATCGCCTGGAAGCTGCCGGTATCCGTCCGGGAACTATCCAGAGCCTGGAAGAGTACAGCCAGAAAATGCCGATCATGGATAAAGAGACCCGTCGGAAGCTTGTAGAAAAGACAGGATCCTCTCTCGGTATGGGAATCGAGACTATGGGCGCTGAGATGGAAGATATCGTCCTGATGGCGGCAACATCCGGTACTTCCGGCACACCGACGCCCTATCCGCAGACGCAGCACGATATTGACCTGTACAGTGAGCTGTTTGGACGCATGATGTGGCGCTGCGGCGTTCGTCCCGGCGATCGTGTGCTGCATTGCTTTGGACTGAGTATGTATCAGGCGGGCGTACCCTATGTGCAGTATATGCAGCGCACAGGCTGCTGCATTCTGCCGGTGGGTGCGGAGGCAGGTTCCGCGCGGATTTCAAAATTCGCACAGGAGTTTAAGCCTACGGTACTTTTATCCACCCCTTCCTTTGCGGAGCATTTTATTGAGAAGTATAAGGAAATCACTGGAAAAGATGTCGGAACGATCGGAATTAAGGTGATTATCTGTGCGGGTGAACCGGGTGCAGGTCTTCCGGAAGTCAGAAGCAAGATTGAAAAAGCTTATGGCGCGAAGCTCTTTGATCACGGCGGAGCCATGGGTGTTTCCTGTGATTGCGAGGAATATCAGGGTATGCATCATCTGGCAGATGATTCTTTCTATATTGAGCTCGTGGATCCGGACACCTATGAGCCTGTGAAATGGGAGAACGGGGCGACCGGTATGATGTGCTCTACCAGCCTTGATATGGAAGGGATGCTCTGGTTCCGTGAGACCTTTGGAGATATCTGGGAAGTGTATACGGATCCGTGTCCCTGCGGCTGCAGCGGATGGCGCTATAAGGTAGTCGGACGAGCAGATGATATGCTGAAGGTAAAGGGCACGATGGTCTATCCCGCCGCGATCGATGATGTGATCAACGGCTTTGCTCCGCGGGTAACCGGGGAATTCCGGATCATACTCGATGAGAAACCGCCTCGCGTTGTGCCGCCGCTGAAACTGAGAGTGGAATACGGTGAGGGTGTGACAGAGGCGGAGCTTCCGGCACTTGAGGAAGAAATCGTTGCGGCCTGCAAGGGTAAGCTTTCCATTACGCCGAAGATTATATGGACCGCTCCGTACAGCCTGGAACGCGCGACAGTAAAGACAAACTTTTTTGAACGCAATTATTAAAAAATACAGGATGCGTATGTCCGGCATGGAACAGCCGGACATACGTGTAATATGCGCAGGGGTGCGTAAGGAATATGACAGCTGTGCTGTCCGTACCCCGCGCGGCG
>JAJBTR010000305.1 GCA_020860745.1 Lachnospiraceae bacterium
ATATACTTATTTCATAAATATGTTTTTTTCGGTAGATATGCTCTGAACGGTGTGGTAAAATACGTTCAGGGCATATTTCTTTCGTTGGTTTTATTCTGTTACTCTGTCAGGCAGGAGCGGTTTTTTCCTGAGAGTGATCATGGTGAACTTTGGTCAAAAACAATCTTTAAATTTTTATTAAGCACTTGTAATATTTTTTAATAATGCTAGAATTGATGTAAGGCATCTGTGCTTTGCATCCGCATAAGAAGGAGATGTAACGGATGAAAAGATGGATGGTTACCCTGTTTTGTATGGCATGGATTTTTCTCTTCACCGCCTGTGATGCCGATCCGGACGTGATTCTTCAGAATGAGGTTTCCTCGGAGGAGGATCCGGAGGGAGGAGATTCTCTGACAGATGAGGTTGCGGGAGCGGCGGATGACTCTTCGGCAGACGGAATTGGCGCATCAGAGGGCGTAGTTTCAACAGAGTCTGAGGAAGATGCGGCGGAGAGCGATTCCGCTGGTGAACAGGGGAGTTCATCGGTGATTTATGTCTATATCTGCGGAGCAGTGAATAACCCCGGCGTCTATGAGCTGCAGGGCGGCGACCGGATTTATCAGCTGGTAGATCTGGCCGGCGGACTGCGGGAGGACGCGGCCGGGCAGAGTGTCAATCTGGCCCAGACAGTGGAGGATGGAGAGATGGTGTATGTCCCCACTGTGGAGGAGGCGGCTGCCGGTTCTGCGTCATCGGATGTAACAGACGGTTCTATGTCATCGGATGCAGCGGACGGTTCTGCGTCGTCGAATGAAGCGGATGCGGATACCGGTAAGGTGAATATCAACACCGCTACGGCGGCGGAGCTTACCGCTCTGAACGGGATCGGCGACGCCAAAGCAGCGGCGATCGTCGCCTATCGCGAGGAGCATGGTTCTTTCGGGAGTACGGAGGAGATCATGCAGGTGAATGGGATCGCAGAGGCGACATACAACAAGATTAAGGATGAGATCACTGTGTAGCGGCGTGATGGCCGTCAGCCGGGAAAGCGGTGGTCGCGCAGTAATTTAAGAAAGGAAAAGATCCGTTTGGAAATAGCGCGGGTTCTGGCGTGATGAGATGGCAAAACAGGTTCTGGTTGTTGATGATGAGAAATTGATCGTAAAGGGGATTCGTTTCAGTCTTCTTCAGGATGGTATGGATGTGGATTGCGCATACGATGGGGAGGAAGCACTGGAGATGGTAAAAAATAAGCAGTATGACATCATACTGCTTGATATCATGCTCCCCAAAATGAACGGCCTGGAAGTCTGCCAGACAATCCGTGAGTTTTCTGACGTACCGATTATCATGCTGACAGCCAAGGGCGAGGATATGGATAAAATCCTCGGTCTGGAATACGGGGCGGACGATTATATTACAAAGCCGTTCAATATCCTGGAGGTAAAGGCCAGAATCAAAGCGATCATGCGCAGGACATACGCGAAGGATGCGGCTCAGAACCCGAACCTGATCATAGACGGGGATCTGAAGCTGGACTGCGACAGCAGGAGATTGTTTATTCAGGGAAAAGAGATTAAACTGACGGCGAAGGAGTTTGATCTCATGGAGCTTCTGGTTAAGACGCCGAACAAGGTTTACGGCAGGGAAAAGCTGCTGAATCTGGTATGGGGCTATGAGTACCCGGGAGATTTCCGCACCGTGGATGTCCATGTGCGGCGCCTCCGCGAGAAAGTGGAGGCCAACCCCAGTGATCCGAAGTTTATTCATACCAAGTGGGGAGTGGGATACTTCTATCACTCCGATAAATAGAGGTAGTTACTTTGAATAAAATACATGAATTTTTGAAAAGTCTCAGATTTCGTATTTTTCTTCTGATACTGCTTTTTGGAATCGCCCCCGGTTTTGCGCTGAGGGCGGGTCTTTTATATGCCTATGAAACGCGGGCCGTATCGGTCCGGGATACGGACATCACGAGTCAGGCTAAGCTTCTTGCTACCCAGATCGCGGCGAACGATTATCTTGGAACACTGGAGTCGGGTTCTATTACGGCCCAGCTGGAACAGATGTCCACGGTTTATGACGGTCGGATTCTTCTGATGGACAGGTCTTTCCGTATTGTCGGAGATACTTATGACATGGACGATGGGAAGATGCTTCTGACCGAGAATGTCATTCTGGCTTACCAGGGCGAGACCACGCACACATACGACGACAAATATCATTATATTGAGGTAACGCTTCCCATTGTCGATACGGATTCGCTGGAAACCATCGGAGTTATGATGGTCAGCGTATCTACGGACAGCATTGAATTGAATCTGGATTATTTAAGACAATGGTTTCTGCTGCTTGCGCTTTTTCTGGACGTGTTAATTATCGTCGTGGCCATGCTGGTGTCTGCTCATATGACAAAGCCTCTGAAACGCCTTGCGAAGTCAATCTATGATGTAAAAGACGGATATGAAAATGATTTTAAAGGGGTGACTGCCTATTCAGAGACGGAAATGATATCTGACGCGTGCGCGGAAATGCTGAAGCGCCTCCAGATTCTGGATCAGTCCCGGCAGGAGTTTGTATCAAATGTATCCCACGAACTGAAGACGCCGATTACATCCATGAAAGTGCTGGCGGATTCACTGATCGTACAGGAGGATGTCCCGGTGGAGGTTTACAGGGAGTTTATGACGGATATCGGTGCGGAGATTGACCGGGAAAATCAGATTATCAATGATCTGCTGTCGCTGGTGAAGATGGATAAGACATCCGCGGAACTGAGCGTAGAGCCGAAAGACATCAATGAGATGCTGGAACTGATTATGAAAAGGCTGCGTCCGATTGCGCGCAAGGAAAATGTGGATCTCGTTCTGGAGAGTTATCGTCCGGTAACTGCTGATGTGGATGAGGTGAAGCTGACGCTTGCGCTGTCCAATCTGATTGAAAACGCAATTAAATATAACCGCTCGGAGGGATGGGTGCACGTTTCCCTGAACGCTGATCATCAGTGCTTTTATGTCACGGTGGAGGACAACGGAATCGGCATTCCGGAGGAATCGCTGGATCGGATTTTTGAGCGGTTTTATCGTGTGGATAAGTCACATTCCAATGAAATCGGCGGAACCGGACTTGGGCTTGCCATCGCCCAGAACGCCGTAATACTGCACCGCGGAACCATCAGGGTGAACAGTGTTCTGAATGAGGGCACCACATTTACGGTGCGGATTCCGCTAAAGTACATTG
Organism: Lachnospiraceae bacterium; assembly: GCA_020860745.1. GTDB lineage: Bacteria > Bacillota > Clostridia > Lachnospirales > Lachnospiraceae > Eubacterium_I. The sequence goes on from JAJBTR010000305.1 coordinate 3,223, forward strand.
CCGGTATTCATGCGGAACAGTAGCAGCTCTGCCCGGATCCGGATCAGGCGCCGCGTATTGTTTTGCATGGCAGGAGGAGAATTGTGAGACAGAAAAAAAGAGTACGGGGATTTCTTCTGATCCTTACCGCAGCTGCACTGTTCCTGGCAGGGATGACCGGATGCGGCGAAAAAAAGACAGAAGAATCCGACTATTATATTTATTATATGAATCAGGACATGACGGGGCTGGAGATGGTGGCCTATGAGCCGGAGGCGGATGCGGCTGACACGGAGGGGCTGATTGAAGAATTCCTGGATCTGATTGACGAGGGGACAGAGCGGGTAGAATACCAGAAGCTTTACCCCGACGAGGTAGAATTAGAACAATATGAGTACAGTGAGAATCATCTGAGTCTGTATTTCAGCAAGTCTTACAGTGAGATGTCTGTGATCCAGGAAGCACTGTCCAGAGAGGCTGTTGTGGAGACCATGCTGCAGATTTCAGATATTGCGGGAGTTCTTTTTTACGTGGATGGGGAGCCGCTTGCGGATGCCAACGGCGATATGGTCGGTGTGATGACGCTGGAATCTTTCCTGGATAATCCGAGCGAGGCGCTGAATAATATCCAGACAGCGGAGCTGACCCTGTATTTCGCATCCACGGATGGACAAAGTCTGGTCAGGGAGACGCAGTATGTTTACTATTATTCCAGCAATATTTCCACGGAAAAACTGGTGATGGAGCAGTTGCTGGAGGGACCGGTTTCGGATGACGCACAGTCTGCTATTCCGGCGGATACCGGGCTGATCAGCGTGTCCGTCATGGATGGCGCCTGTATGGTAAATCTGGATGAGAATTTCCTGGTTCAGAATTACGATATACAGGAGGATGTGGTGATCTATTCCATCGTCAATTCCCTGGCTGAGCTGTCTACGGTTGATACCGTGCAGATCGCGGTAAACGGAGAAAACAACATGGTATACCGCCAGGATTTATCCCTGCAGGATTTCTACACCGCCAATCCGGATCTGGTCACGGAGCAGGTGGAGGATGTGGAAGTGGATCAGGAAGAGCAGTCGGAAAAGGAGGGATTGCTTGATACTGGAGAATAAGAGGCATCTGTGCCTGATGGCGCTGGCCTGGCTTTTCGGTATTATTCTGTATTGCCGGAAAGAAGATGTATGGCCGGCGCTTCTTGCCATCCTTGGCGCGGTGATTCTGTATGGATTGCTGACCGGAACCGGCAGAAAGGAAGCTGTGGTGATGGCATGCCTGGCGACAGCGGCGGTCTGCACCGCATTTGGTGTCTGCCGCTATCAGGACATCAGTTATACCCGGATTCAGGAAAGCTATGGTTTCGGAGCGGATGCGGAAATCACAGGTACGGTGTATCAGAAACAATTCAGGTCAGACGGTTGCCTGTATTACCTGAAAACGGATGTAAAAAAAGTTCTTGTCTATTATGATTCGGACGGGATTCCCATCGGTTCTTCCGTAACCGTGTGCGGGGAGGCGGAAGCGTTTCCTCATGCTGCAAATGACGGGAATTTCGATCTGGCCGGCTATTATCGGTCTCAGAACATTTCTTTCCGCGTTTTTGCGGACAATATGGTGACTCAAAGTGAAGCAGATTGGAATCTGAAAGAATGTCTCTTTCAGGTACAGAAAAGAATATCGTCGGTGTTTGCGGAGGAGTTAAACGCGCGGGATGCGGGCGTACTTGCAACATTGGTCGCCGGAAACAGGGGATTAATGGACACTGAGATTAAGGAAATGTATCAGGATGCCGGTATTTCTCATATTCTGGCCATCTCGGGGCTGCACATCAGTATTCTGGGTATGGGAATCTTTCGTTTTCTGCGCAGGATACGGTGTCCTTATCCATTGGCAGCAGGAGTCGGCAGCGCGGTGATCGTCTGTTTTGTCCTGATGAGCGGCATGGGGGTTTCCGCCCGGCGGGCGCTGATTATGTACCTGGTGCTCATGGGAGCGGAGGTTATGGGGAAAGCGTATGATCCGCTGAATGCGCTGGCGCTGGCGGCGCTGCTGATTCTGATTTTCCAGCCTATGGCGCTGTACCAGAGCGGATTTCAGTTTTCTTTTCTGGCGATGGCTGCCATCACGCTGTCGGGGACGGTATTCCGGCGGCGGGATGAGAAAAAAGGGCAGAAAAAGCAGGATGCATTGCGGCGGGCGGGGCGGAGAGCTAAAAAAAAGACAGATACGCGGGATA
>JAJBTR010000227.1 GCA_020860745.1 Lachnospiraceae bacterium
CCTGTATTTAATGGGCGTTGTCCCGGCATTATCGGCCTGTCCGTAGATGCTGATCCGAAAAAATCATCATTTGTGAATTAAATGTTATTTATTAACAGTGAAAAAGGCGGCAACGGAACTTTTATAAGCCCCATTGCCGCCAGTCAATATGAGTCAGGAACCGGTCTGTACCAGCTCTTTCGGTTATTATATAGAACACCGCATCCGAATACAATCGAATGAAACATTACCCACATGCCATGATAGAACAATATTACAAAGATCACCCCGACCGCAAAGAAGAAAGTGATGCTTTGACGGCTAAGATTGAGAATTTTGATACAGAATGGGAAAAACAAAAAAAAGAAATGATCGCTGAGGCACGTGCCCGGCAAAAAAAACGATCCACTAACGATCATCAGAAAAAATGTTCATGAAAAGAAAGACTGGACAACTTTTTATTTTGATGATATTAACCGCTATTCTTGGCACATGGCATGAAATCCGCTTAGATCCCCCTGCTGCACACAAAAACTCCCCGGATCATACACGCATCCGGGGTATTTTCTTGGAGTTTGTCGTAAAATTGTCGTAAAATCCTCATTTTCGGAGCATTTCACCCCTTGAAAACCCTGCATTTCCTTAACTTTTTTAAAAAAATTAACACTCGCCTCTTGCGAACCGAAAAAAATCTGAAACGTGGCGCAAAGTCTTGATTTTCCTCACTTTTTTGGCAGTGAAGGAGTGCAATTTTTGTCTGTTTACACCACTTTTACACCATTTCGGCATTTGAAGCCTGAAATTACACCGCTCGCGCCTGCTCCATCTTGTCCATCTCCTCACGGCAGCGCCTATCCGACACATGGTTATAAACATCCATCGTGACGCTGATGCTGCTATGGCCCATGATATACTGAAGCACTTTAGGGTCCATCCCGGATTCTGCCATTCTCGTACATCCCGTGTGTCTCAGCATATGAGCGGAGATATGCGGCAGCGCTGCATGGCTTTTCAACTTCGTGTTGTGTGATTTTACAATATTCAGCAGCACATTATTAACGGCGGACGGCATGATCGGTGTTTTATTTTTTGTTGAAAAAACAAAATCTGCATACCCGTCAATCTCGACATCCGTTCTCCAGCCTCGTGCGAACTGCATCTTTTTCTGTTCGGCCAGAGCCTCCGCCGCCCGACTGGTCAGCGGTATCACTCTGACTCCGGCGCCGGTCTTCGGCGTGTCAACGTAAAACTGATAGCTGCCGTCTTTTTTCTTATAGACGAGCTGATGATCAATGCGCACCTGCTGTTTTGCCAGGTCAATGTCATCCCATGTCAAGCCAATCGTCTCTCCGCACCGAAGTGCCGTCTCAATCATAAAAACAAAGATAGGGCAATACGCTTTGTAAATATTGTGATCTTTTATATAATCCAGGAATTCTTCCTGTTCCTCCAACGACAGCGCATTCTTTTTGTTTGCGTCATCGACGGCAAACTCTCTCACACACTTCGCGCACGGATTTTTTCGGATCAGGTCATCATCCACTGCCATCTGCAGGCACGGGGACAACATGTTATCATAATGCCTTATTGTTGCGTACTTTAATCCCTCTTCTTCTAATGACCGGTAGAACCTCATAATATCAGACTTCCTGATCACGGTTATTTTCTTCGCTCCGAGATCGCTGTTTCTGATCCGATAGTTCCAGAGGCTTGTATAAGTTACCCGGGTAGAATTGGCAATATTTTTTATCGACATATACCGATCAAACAATTCATTTAACGAGATCTTATCTCCGTCGCCACCGATTCCATCGTCAACATCTCTCCGAATAGCGGTGTCCTTTTTGCGCAGGTCTGACAGGTGTTTATCGTAAATTGATTTTCTGTTCCCGCGCAAATCGATATATCGGTACATATAAGTACCATCTTTTCGCTGGCTTTCCCCCTTTCTGAGAACTCTGTTTTTCTTATCTTTTCTCGACATCGTATTTAATCTCCTTTCCACAGGAAAAGGACATTGCAAAAAAATGATACCATCTGCAATGTCCTCTGGCAATAATTGAATAAAATAAAAATTGTTAAATTACACTGATACTGTCCAGATATTTCTCAAACCTCTTGCGTTTGATCAATGTTCTGTTCCCGTTTCTGAGAATAAAATCAAAGTCATTCCCTGCAATCCTGTCACGAAGCGTGGTCTCCCCAATGTGACTGTATTCTGCCGCTTCCTCGATCGTCAGGCACGCCTTTTCCCAAATCGGCACCTTTGCTTCAGGCATGTCCCTCACCTCCCGATCCGTATCCGGCTTCACTTCCGAACATCACCTTCTCTGTGGCCTCGCATTCGTCTGATTCAATCTTCAAAATAAAATTTTTCGGCTCCTGCATAATCTCTATCACGCGTTTACGATATTGTGGTTCCGTGAGCAAAGTCGGGAAAAGTTTAAAGCACTGTTTGCTTGCACGGATCATCGTGTCAGCAACGCCGCGCAGAGATTCCAGCATGCTGTTCTCATCCACCTTATGCTTGGAAACTGGAGATACCATATTTTTAACAACCTGTTTTGCCAAGCCAAAATCTTCCAACTCTTTTTTCGGTTTCCCGCGCCTCTGGATTTCCAAATCCCGGAGATGCTTCGCCAATTCCTGCCGTTTTTCCGGAACCGCAGATGCCACCGCCTGCACCGCGGATGCTGACGGGCATATTTCCCCGGAAAGGATTTCCTGCCGGATGCCGGGTTCTGCATTCTCCGCAGCATCAAGACCAGCCGCGTACCTGGCTGCCCTGCGGACATACGCACTGCTTGTATTGTTTTCACGGGCAATTTTTTCACTGGTTAATCCCGTATTTTGGTCCTGCTCATTTTGATCAGGACCACTTTCATGCGCTAAAGTGTACTGGTTGCCATGAAACGGTACAGTCATCTTTTCGGCATTATACTGCTTTCCAATCAGATACCTCTTCTGCTGTGGTGTCAGGTTCCTGCGCCCCAGCTGATTCCTGCAGATCCAGGCTAACACTTCATTTCGGTCAGAAAACTTTTTTTCAAAAACTCTGTAAGGAACCTCCGGATGTTTTTCTATAATCCGGTATCTGTTATGCCCGTCCACAATAATCCCATTCCATGTGATGATCGGATTTAATACCTCCCCATCAGATAAGATGTTTTCTTCCAACTGCGCAAACTCCTCATCGGTCAGCGGTGGAATCTGTCCTGAGAATTCTCGATCAATTTTTAACATATTCTCTCCTCTCGTTTCTTCTATTTTCATCCTGTCTCCGTCGAAAAGAATGACACAACTGCCGGGAAATAACTGTATGGCGCCTTCTCAGTTATCGAAAACCTGACAGCTTATCATTCGCTGACGAATCAGGTATGTAATAGAGGACTGCATCACAATGAAAAAACCACAGTCCTCTCCAAATTACTTATGATCGAACTCTCATTTGTCCACGACGCCCCGGAGCTTGCGGGAATACATTCAGGCGGCAGCTTGCTGTACTGCCTCATAGGGATCTCACCTCCCCGCCTTCATTCTGGCCGGGCCGCGAATTACGGAAGTATCATTATCCCTGTCTTGTGTCATCGCCCCGCCGGTTGCAATCCGGCATTTTCTTTCAGCAAAGTCGCTCCGTTAATATCGCAACATCATGGCGCGCTTCCGATCAGGCTGTCCAAAACAGTTTCGTACCTGAAGAATGTATATGCAGTTGTCAGAAATTTTGTCAGTTACAAATAGGTTGCAGCACTCGTCATCGTTATCTATGAAAGTCGATTGCTCCGTGCCCTGCACAGCTATGCATAAGTTCGATTACGAAAATCACAGATTTTCTATCTCTCTTATCTCGCAATCGCTGCCAGTATAGCTTTGCATAAGCTCTCACTAAATTCGCATTGCATGCTCATTAAGGGAGAGCATTATCGCAATCCGGGCTAATCGCCCTACTTGCTCATACCGGTCAGGTTCTCTGATATCCTGTCATTCAGGTGTGCAAGCACCCCTGCCTGACAGTCTATCGAGAACACTTTCATAATAATATTATACTAGATAATCTCATCAAAAAAAATGTCGCAGTACGACAAGTAACTGGTCGTATCTCGACCAGATACCAGATGGTAACTGTCCGTAAATAAAGTGTATCACAATGACTTTCAAATCTTAAGGGACTGAGAGTGCCGGTTAAGCGTGACTGAGAGTACCGGTTTGAAAAAATAACCCAGCCAGATTTCGCAATATTTCACACTCAACTATACTTCAAAATTGGAAATAGATTCTCAGCATCACTTCTTTTATATCCTACACTAACCAATATAGCAGACTTTTTTCTTTTTTTTTACTGTCTGGTAGACAGGGTTTTGAAAAAACAGCATTATTTCATATAGAATATAAAAAACGCCTGCCATTTCTGGCAGGCGCAAAATAGAAAACAATATTATGCATTTTGACTATTCAAATATTCGACAAGTTCATACACAGTAGTAACCGGATTGCTGCTCCTGCTCAAGATGATCACATCATCCTGATACAGTTGCTCAATTCTTTCTTTCGCTCTCTGAATCGCTGCCGGCTGATAGGGAAGCAGTTCCTGAAACACATCCAGATTTTTCGCATATTTTTCCAATCGCCCTCTGCTCTGTAACAGGCACAAAACCTCATTAGCGTCCTTCAAATAGCCGTTCTGTTTTACAAAATGCAGTAAATACCAGTATTCAAAACAGGGATTAGAATACGCAATATGATAACCCTTTTGTTTTGCGAATTCAGCAGCGTTTCGCAAAGCCACATCTGAATTTTCATCGCAATCAAACACACACCATATCTGATCCCCGTCTTTTGGAAAATAATCTGCATGTGAAATCAATGCTCTGGCATGCTTCACCAAATGCTCAGCAGCAGTATGTTTTGATGAAATCGGCACTACATCCACAAGACACCGACGGGTTCGAAAATGCCTGAAATAATTTATTTCAGTTTCCTTCCCCTCACAGATAATGTAAATGACCGGCCTGCGGTTACGCCGTCCGGCGCGATCCGGATTATATTCTTTCCTCATTTTTGCCACAAAGCGTCACCTCCAATGAAAGGAACTGCACCAAACCGTCCCTGCAGATAACCCTTCCGAATGTTCTCTCCCTTTCGTGGGGAAAACGTAGACAGCGCGTATATTTCTGTGGCACAGGAGCATTCATTTTTTTCTGCAAACCAAATCTGATCTCTGCGCAGAAAAGTAAGATCAAGCAGCATGGCATCATGTGTCGTAAAGAGAAGTTGGGCACCCTTTGTATTAATGCTGCTGTCCTGTATCATTTCAATCAGCCGTCTGGTGAGCAATGGATGCAGACTGTCCTCAATTTCATCAACAACCAACAGCGAGCCACTCTCCAATGCCTGCAGCCAGCCGCCAATACGGGAGAAAAACCGCTGTGTCCCGGCGGATTCCTGTTC